>JBJMLU010000235.1:0-3908 GCA_045805145.1 Flavisolibacter sp.
ACAAACATTCCAAAAACAAAGCTAATCACAAAAAGAAACAAAGGCACGGATCACACTGAATTCCTCCAGCCTGTCCGATGCGCTGGTGTCGAAAGATGGAGAGACGCTTTACTATCTCTCACGTTTTGAAAAAGGATTTAACCTTTGGTCCACCAACCTGCGCACCCGGGAAACGAAGATGCTGGTTCCACTCAATGCACAATCCGCGAGAATGCTTTGGGACAAGGATCAGAAAAATATTTTTCTTTTGATTGATGGAAGAGTGGTGAAGCTGGACCCCGCGACTATAAAGCAGGATGCAGTGAATATTTCAGGCGACATGAACCTGAATACAGCTGCCGAGCGCGCCTTTATGTTTGAACATGTATGGCGCAGGACTTTAAAAACATTTTATACTGCGGGTTACCACGGCGCCAAATGGATGGAATTGAAAAATGATTACGAGCGATTCCTTCCGCACATCAGCAATAATTACGAGTTCAGCGAAATGCTCAGTGAGCTGCTGGGAGAGCTCAATGTTTCCCATTCCGGCTCCAGTTATAATCCTTCCAATCCAAACGGCGATGCGACTGCTTCACTCGGAATTTTTTATGATCAGGCTTATACTGGCAACGGTGTGAAAGTGGATGAAGTGATTGCTGAAGGTCCGCTCGCAAAGGCAGGAATGAACATCAAAGCGGGAATGATCATTGAATCTATTGATGGTGAAACCATCACTGCCGATAAGGACTTATCACAGTTTCTCAACCGGAAGGCGGGAAAAAATACACTCGTCGCACTGTACGATCCTTCTGCAAAAACCAGAAAAGAAATTATCACGAAGCCAATTAGTCTCGCGGAAGAAAGTGGATTACTGTACAAGCGCTGGGTGAAACGCAATGCAGAAGAAGTGGATCGCCTGAGTAATGGACAACTGGGTTATGTTCATATCCCGGGAATGAATGATCCAAGCTATCGCACCTTGTATGAAGAAGTGATGGGAAAATATGCAAACCGGAAGGCTATTGTAATAGATACGCGCAACAATGGTGGCGGCGACCTGGTTGCTGATTTAGCGATGTTCCTCAGTGGAAAAAAATTCCTCGACTATGCCACTGACACGCGTGAGAGTGGTTATGAACCTTCTTTCCGTTGGACAAAACCGAGCATCGCTCTGGCCAATGAATCAAATTACAGCGATGGACATTGTTTTGCCTACAGTTATATGGATCTCAAACTCGGCAAGCTTGTAGGCATGCCTGTTCCCGGCACCTGCACTTTTGCAGGATGGGAAGTGCTCCAGGACAACAGCATTCGCTGGGGCGTTCCTCCTCTGGGAGTAAAGGATGTTCAGGGCCATTATCTCGAGAACCAGCAAACAGAACCCGATATCAAACAGATGAATGAATACGAAAAAGTGGGCAAAGGAAAAGACCAGCAATTGGAGACAGCAGTGGAAGAATTGTTGAAGGAGATAAAATGAGAGAAAGAAGCTGCTAGCTGATATGGGAAGCTGCTGGCTGTGAGCTGTTAGCTGTTAGCTTTTTGATGATTATAGCCTTCGGCGACGACATTGTTGATTATAGCTGCAAGGGAAGATTTCAGTCTTTGAGTTCGAGGGGATTGCTTCGCTTCGCTCGCAATGACGTCTACGGGTTTCGACTTCACCTAGTAATTCCAGACAGTGACCTGCTCCCTTGCCTAACAGCAGTCTGAAACCTGTAGTAAGCTCTTTAGTTTAGACGTCATTGCGAGCACAGCGAAGCAATCTCCTTGCAAGCGAAGCGCGCATCAGTCTAATGATTGCCTTGTTATACACTGTAAAAAAACAACACGCTCTAAATAAAAAACCCAAACCAATAGTTTGCATCCTGAATGCTCAAAGCTCACAGCTCTACGCTCTTTTCCACTGCCTGTGCTGTTCCTGTTCTATAACTAAAAACGGCAGGCGAACCACCAATCTTACTATTCCCATCATCGTCCTCGCCGAAGGCTACTCCTCAGAAAAGCTAGCAGCCAATGGCTAATAGCTAACAGCTTTCTCTCCCACATCCACCTTCATATGAGCATTTCTCATTGAAGCACTACGTGCAACGTTTCCGGCAAATTCATAAAAAGCTTTTTTGGTTACCTCGTCATCGCTCATGATAATGGGAACTCCAATGTCCCCGCCTTCGCGAATACTTTGGACCAGCGGGATTTGTCCCAGAAAGGGAAGATCATATTCATCGGCAAGACGTTTGCCTCCGTCTCTTCCGAAAATGAAATATTTATGATCGGGTAATTCTGCCGGAATGAAATAACTCATGTTCTCTACCAGTCCAATGATCGGAACATTCAATTGTGCCTGTCCAAACATGGCGATGCCTTTTTTTGCATCTGCCAGTGCAACATCCTGCGGTGTTGTGACCACCACGATTCCTGTGACGGGTGCGGTTTGCATCAGTGTAAGGTGAATGTCGCCTGTTCCGGGAGGCATGTCAATCACCAGATAGTCCAGTTCTCCCCACATCACATCGGTGATGAATTGCCGGATGGCACTGCTGGCCATGGGACCTCTCCACACCACTGCATTTTTTTCATCCACCAAAAGTCCGATGCTGAGTAGCTTGATGCCGTAACGTTCAAGAGGAAGAATCATTCCCTTTCCATTTATTTCTGTCATCTGCGGTCTTTCGCCACGAACGCCGAACATGATCGGTACACTCGGGCCATAGATATCTGCATCCAACAAACCAACTGTTGCTCCACCTTTTGAAAGAGCCAGTGCAAGGTTGGCTGAGACCGTGCTCTTCCCTACTCCACCTTTTCCACTAACGACAGCAATAATATTTTTCACACCTGGCAAAACCGAAGATTTGTCTGCCCGTATGGTAGTGGTACTGGATGTAAAATTTACCTGGACCTCTGCATCAGGTTCGACAGACTTGATTTCCTTTACACAGGCATTGCCAATCACTTCTTTAAGAGGACAGGCGGGTGTAGTGAGCACCACTGTAAATGAAACCTGTTTGCCATTGATCTGTATATCGCGAACCATGTTCAGTGTTACAAGGTCCTTGCCCAGGTCAGGTTCCTGAACATTTCCGAGGGCTTTTAAAATATTGTCCTGGGTCATCATATTTGTTAATGAATCCGCAAAGTTAACATCAAAGTTTTAAGCTGGATTCGTGCATTGGAATAGTACCACTATTTTTGGAGCGGATGAAGAAAATACTGCCCCTTATACTGCTTCTTACCGGCTTATTTGCCAAAACTTCCAGGGCACAATTCGAGTCGGTAAAAGACTCTGTGGTGCAACTATATGGAATTGTGATGACTGCCGACAGTCTTCAGGGAATTCCCGCCGTGAGCATTACCATCAAGGGTTCATCAAGGGGTACAATGACCAACAACCAGGGCGTGTTCTCCATCGTGGTATTAAAAGGCGACGTGATCGAATTCACACACGTGAGCTATAAGCCGAAGATGGTAGTGATCCCGAAAAACCTGGAAGGAAGTCAGTACAGCGTAGTGCAGTTAATGGTGGAAGACACGGCCTATCTTCCTGCCACCATCATTCGTCCACATCCATCTCCCGAACAATTTGCCCGCGATTTTGCCAATTCCAAAGTCCCGGATGATGATATCGAAATTGCCCGTCAAAACAACAGTGCTGCCAAGCGCCGCGCACTGATGAACGCCACACCTGCCGATGCAGGAGAAGCCACCAGCATGCAATTGCGCAATATTGCCACCAAGGCAACCTACCAGGGGCAGATTCCTCCCATGAATATTTTTAATCCTGCTGCCTGGGCTGAATTTATTCAGGCCTGGAAGAGAGGAGATTTTAAGAGAAAAGAAGAATGAGAAGAAAGCTGAGAGCTGTGAGCTGATAAGGAAAGCTGCTAGCTGAGAGCTGTTAGCTGCTAGCCTTTCATGATTGTAGC
>JBJMLU010000236.1:0-16615 GCA_045805145.1 Flavisolibacter sp.
AGAGGAGCCACCAATCTTCATCACCGTCAAAGAAAAATAAGACTTCGCCAATAGAACAAGGAAAAGTCAAATGAACTAAAAAGCCTTTCATCACCATGAAAGGCTTTTTTATTTTAAAAAATTCATTGCCTAAAAAGACGCTTCGTATAAAAAAGAGGTACAGTTCACTACCACTTCTACCATTTCAGCTCCAACTTGTTATCTTTTCTATTGATATCTGCCATCCGGTAAGAAGGATCAATCTCCACTGTTATCACATCGGTCAGCTTTCTGCCTGTAGAAATTTCATAAGTAGGATCTGTCCACCGCCATTCCTCATAAACCTTCCGGTTCTCCTGTCCCTGTTCCGCAGGCTTTTGTCCAAACATTAGATCCATCGGAATGTAATGCCATTCGCTGGTTCCATCCCTGAAACTGATCCTGACATCAACAGGCATAGGTACCAATCCTGAATTCCGTAACCTGATATGCGTTAGTCCGCCTACTTCATAAAGACTATCAATCCCATAATCAATGGTCTTCGTCGTATTGATCCAGAATTCTTTGTACCAGTCCAGTTTCATGCGACTAACCTTTTCTGCTACCCGAATAAAATCATTTGCATTGGGATGCTTGAATCTCCAAAGCCGGTAATATTCCTGCAATATTTTATCGCGAACATCTGCCCCTACAATATATCCCAATTGCTCCATGAAAACACCGCCCTTTGAATAGGCAGCATTACTATAAGCATAGTTGGTATTATAGTGATCCGAATGTGTGGACATAGGTTCCTCCTTTCCACTACGCGCCAGATTCAGGTAACCAGCATAAATAGACTGATGAAATGCGGGCGGCGTCATTGCCACAGAGTCAGACCCTCGTAACGCAACCGGATCGTTGAGCAAAGTTTTTCTGCTTACCTGTTCGCGATAATATTCTTCCACGCGACCCGTGGCCCACTCTGTAAAGCCTTCATCCATCCAGGGATATTCCGACTCATTGGTGCCCATCATCATCTGATACCAGGTATGCATCCATTCGTGAAAAGCAGTACCCAGACTGGGTCCGTTGATCATGGTGCAATTGGGATATTCCATTCCTCCGTCACCTCCATGAATAAAAGAGTATTGTTTATATGGATAATCGCCAAAGGTTTTTTTAATGAAGGGAAAAACCGTCACTGCTGCATCTGCCACCGCATTCCATTGAGCATCCCAGGACTGTGCATATTTTTCGAAATCATTGCCATACGCGGCCCTCGCCTGAGGAGCCATACGCTCAAACGCAACTCTCGAAGCCGTCGCATTGTACAACACATGAATCGTTGGACCATTATGGATCTGCCTCACCAGGTGTTTGTATTCCGGATCAGCAGCCCAGGCAAAATCATGAACATTCGGTGCAATAAAATGCCAGACCTTTTTATCGCTGGTTACTGAAGCGGGCTTCACACCTTTGTCTTCATATCCATCACCGATGGCATTGGCATTGGCTATATAACCACTTCCACCCAACAAATAATTTTTATCAATATTGATGGTCACATCATAATCACCCCAAACGCCATAAAATTCTCTGCCTACATAAGGCGTAGGATGCCAGCCTTCATAATCATATTCACACAGCTTGGGATACCACTGCGTCATCGTATACCTGACCAGGGTTGAAGGATTGTCTCTTCCACTTCTTCTCACCTGCAGTGGAACCTGTCCGTTCCAGTCAAGATCGAAAACCACTTTGTGATGCGGCAGAATGGGATGATCGAGATTTACTTCCAAAATGGTTTCATGAAGTTTTGTTTGCTGCGTCCGTCCATCCATTTTAATCGAAGTCACATTTTCATTTCCGATCTCATCTGGTTTTAGATGAAGAATTCGGTCCTGCACCCTTGGGTCCCAATCGGCCAACTCATTGCCCTGCCGGTCCCTCCTGATCACGATGGTACCCTGTCTTCTGCTGCGCATATCCATCATGCTGTTGGGCTGAAATGCATTCCAGTACAAATGGAAAAAAACACGCTCCAGTGTATCGGGAGAATTATTACTGTATTCCAGTTTTTCCTTGCCTGTGTACTGATTGGTCTGCACATTCATATCAACACTCATCGTATATTTTACTCTTTGTTGCCATCGGTCAGGCTGGGCAAAAGAAAATAAGGAAAGTGCAGTAAAAAAACTGATCAGGATCGATTTAATCATAATTGAATTTCTTTCTATGGCAAGTAATTGAAAATTTACTGCCGGGAAAATTTGATTGGCAAAGTTAAGCGGGATCGATTTTCAAATGATCACCACCGGCAGATAGGAGGAACCCTGCCGGAACTTTAAGTTTAGTTCAGGAAAAAACCCTTGATACCAGTCAGTATCAGCCACGCTAAATGGTCATGGTTTCGCGCAGGAGACGGCCATTTTTGCTGAAGAAGAGATATTTTTTTTGAAGGTCATTCTTACCAATTCTAAGACGGTATTCTTCTGACCCACCGGCGAGGTAAACTACTGCGGCTTCTTTTACTTTCCATTCAGCCGAATACTTGCTCTTCTGAAATCCATCCTGTACATCAGCATTGAGCTTGTCGAAATCCAGTATTTTCTCTGTTTGCCTCCATTCGCCCTTGTTGCTGAATATGGCCTTCATGTGTTCACCATTTTCCATGAAGCGCACATGAACATTCAGCAGGTTGTCTACATAGTCCACGCTGTCGGCATGAGGATAACGCGCGGTAAAACTGTCCTGCACTGGTTGCGGCACCTGCCTGATCTGGGCAAAAATAGAAATGGAAGAAAAAGAAGCCATTAAAAAAATGGAAACAAAAAGGATGGAAAATCTGCGGGAGGTTTTCATTGCTGAAAGTTTTATTGGGTCAGCAAATTTGATGCGACAAAACAAAGTAACGCTATGCTTTTCCTCCAAGTATGATCACGATCTCACCTTTAACAGTTTTTTGCCTGAAATGATCCAACACTTCCTGCAAACTTCCTCTTGCATTTTCTTCAAATAGCTTGGATAACTCCCTGCTCACACAACAGGGCCTGTCGGCACCGAAGTATTGGATAAGGTCTTCCAAGGTCTTCAAAAGCCGTACGGGCGACTCATAAAAGATCATGGTGCGCTCCTCAGTGGCCAGCTGCGACAGAAGCGTATGACGGCCCTTCTTGAGCGGAAGAAAACCTTCAAATATAAATCGGTTGGTGGGAAGTCCGCTGTTTACCAGTGCGGGAACAAATGCTGTTGCTCCGGGTAGGGTCTCTACTCTGATGTTGTTGCGGATGCATTCCCTCACCAGCAAAAAAGCAGGATCGGAAATCCCCGGTGTTCCTGCATCGGTAACCACAGCAATTTTTTTTCCTGCGAGCATTTGATCCACGAGGTGTTGCACCACTTTGTGTTCATTGTGCTGGTGATAGGGAGAAAGAGGTTTGTGCATTCCATAGTGGTCCATCAGGCGTACCGTGTTGCGGGTATCTTCCGCCAAAATCAAATCTGCTTCCTTCAGAACTTCCAGCGCACGGAGCGTGATGTCTTTGAGATTGCCGATGGGGGTGGGAACAAGATAAAGCATGAATTATTGATTCTTCAACAGAGCCGTTTCCGTTGATCAAGCAATTGTTTGTTCTGCTGGTGTATACGAATCGTTTAGGAATAAATCTACTCAATTAGATCGATAGAGATATGCTCTAAGTATCCGAATTATTCATTCACGTTCACTTCAAAATATTCCATGACCGGATTGGCCAGAAGTTTTTTGCTTGCTTCTTCGGCAATTTTTTTTGCTTCTTCACGCGAAGCAGCTTCAATCTGGAGGCTGATGTTTTTTCCAATACGCACTCCGTCCACATTTCGAAATCCCAGGTTTCCAAGTCCTGTCATCACGGCCTTACCCTGGGGATCGAGCAGTTCTTTGAGTGGCATCACTTTTACCTGAACATCAAATTTCATGGGGAAATATTTCGCGCAAACCTAAGGAAAATAGTATTTAGTGAACCGAAGGTCTTGTGCACATCAGGTGCCGGCCTTGCCAGGATTTTATACCGTAATATCCAGTTGTTCCCTGCTTGTAGTGGTGGAAGTCCTGGCCGGGAAAATAGAGACAAGCAGGTAAAGAACAAAGATGATGGGAACCGAAAGCCATTGGAAAAAAATAATGCTGGTCACTGCAAGCAATACCAAAAGATATTTAAGCTGATTGTTCCTGAATGAATATTCTTTGAATTTCATCGCCATGAAGGAGCGGTTACAAACCATTAGATAAGAAAGCAGCAGAATGATGGCATAGAGGAACCATTTATTTAGAAAAACTTCGCCCACGGTGTCGTAGTGTGGATACCAGAGTATCAGCGGAAGAGAAGCCACTACAAGTCCGGCAGCCGGAGAGGGAACTCCGCGAAAACTTTCCCCCTGGTTGGTGCTGATATTGAATTTAGCGAGTCTCCAGGCAGCAGCAGCAGCAAGTATGAAGGCCGGTAACAGCGCAACCATGGAAACATCCAAGCCATTTTCTTCGCGGGCATAGCTCATTCGAAGCATCTGATACAAAATAATTGAGGGCGCAACTCCAAAGCTCACTACATCACTAAGTGAGTCCAGTTGCTTTCCCATTTCCGATTGTGCTTTCATGATTCTTGCCAGAAACCCGTCGAGAAAGTCAATGACAGCCGCGCCAAAAATAAAAAGCCCGCCCAACCAAAGTCTTTCGGGTAATACCAGTTCTGTATTCCCCGAATTATCCAGGGCCACAATACTGGTTCCGGTTTGCAAAACAAAAACAATGGCCAGGCAGCCGAAAATAAGATTGAGCAGCGTAAATAGATTGGGCAGATTTTTCATGTTGAAGATAAATTGGCACAACAGGTGAAAAATACTGAATGATTTTGTGTTTTATCTTTTTGATTTTTGGAACGCAGGTTTGGTGAAGGATGAATGCCTGCCTTCTTCTGAAGTCTGCCGGCCGCTGACCGCCGTCTTCCTCATAATTCCCTCAATCTCTTCCACCGTTATTGGAATCTCCTTCATCAGGTCTTTATTGCCATTGCGGGTGATCCAAACGTTGTTTTCAATGCGTACACCCATTTGTTCTTCCTCAATATAAATTCCGGGTTCTACGGTAAGCAGCATGCCTGCTTTGATGGGCTCTGTTCGGGTGCCCAGGTCATGCACATCTATTCCAAGGTGGTGAGAGATTCCGTGATAAAGATATTTGCGATAGGCCCTGTTGTCCGGATCTTCGTTTTTAACATCAGTTTTTTTCAACAGTCCGATCTTTAAGAATTGTTGTGTGGCTTCTTCACCTACTTTGTCTGTGTAAGATGTGATGGTGATACCAGGTTTGAGCAGGCTCTTGGCATAATCATGCAGATGCAGACAGGCATTGTACACTGTTTTCTGACGACGCGTGAATTTTCCGTTCACAGGAATTGTACGGGTAAGGTCGGCATTGTAGCCGCCATAGGAAGCACCAAAATCCATCAGCACCAGTTCACCATCTACACATACTTCATTGTTGCTGATATAATGAAGGGTCCGGGCCCTGTCACCGCTGGCTATGATACTGCTATAAGCTTCTCCACTCGCGCGCTGCGTTAAAAAAGAATGAATGATCTCGGCTTCGATCTCGTATTCCATCACGCCAGGCCTGATAAATTTCATAACGCGTACAAATGCATTATGTGTGATGTCGATGGCTTTTTGTGTGACCTCTATTTCCAGTTCCGTTTTGATGGAGCGCAAATCCTTGAGGATCCTTGCAGCCCTTTCGAACTGGTGAAGCGGATACCTGCTTTTCATTTCATCAACAAACCGGTAATCTCTTGTGCGCAGCAGGCTGGCCTTGCGATCATTTTCGTTGGTGTCCAGGTAAATCGTATCTGCAAGATGAACCCAGGTTTGCAGCACGGCGTCAATGCTGTCGACCCAAACAATAGACCTGATGCCGCTGATTGATGTAGCTTCTTCGCGCCTTAGCCTTTTGCCATCCCATTTCTCCTTTAGTTCGTTGGGACGAACGAGTACGAGAACCTCCCGGTATTTTGGATCGGGGTTGTCTGGAAAAAGTATGAGCATCGAATCTTCCTGAACAATTCCGGTGAGCCAATACAGATCACTGTTTTGTTTGAAGGGATGAAGCGCATCACCATTGCTGGGCACTTCGTCGTTGCTTACAAAAACGGTGATAGAATTGGGCTTCATTCTCGCGATAAACCGGTTGCGATTGGTTACGAACACTTGCGGATTGAGCGGAAGATTTTTCATTTTTCAGTTTTATCTAACGGGCAAAGTAACCGAAATGTTTGCTAAAAAGACGTCAGACGAAGGACATTGGTTTTCAGAAGTCCACGGCTGGCAGACATCGGATGGAGGGTACTAAATTTTTTTAGATCAAAAAAATTGCAGTTGAATTGATTTAAATATGATTAAATGTTAAATCCTTCCTTCACTGTTTGTTAATATTTTAGATATGCAGAATATCAAAAATCTCTGAGAATAGTGAGTCATCTTATTTTCTTGTGACTACCCAAGACTCTCCTATTCAACTGAGTAAATCTCTCAGCAATATGTCTGCAGCCAGATCGTTTTGCATTGTGTACAGCATACACTTGACTTGAGGTACGAAATTATTATGGCTAACTTCGCGCTCTAACGATTGCTATTTTTTTTTTAACGATTGTCATTTTATGTCAGTGCCTACTATTGCTATGTCAACAGAGAACCTTGTGAATTTAGGATTAAAGTTTACTGAAAAGATCCGTTATCAATCCAGCCCCGAAGAATTGGTGGAAGACAGCCTGCGCCTTGGCGAAGGTGTTCTAACAAGCAGCGGAGCACTTGCGATCAAAACCGGTGAATTTACGGGAAGAGCACCCAGGGATAAGTTCACCGTGAGAGATGAGATCACTGATCAAACAGTTGACTGGAACGAATTCAATCATCCCATCGAGGAAAAATATTTCATCCTCATTCACAAAAAAATTACAGACTATCTCAACGCACGTCCCCAGATCTGGGTGCGCGACTGTTATGCCTGCGCCGATCCGCGATATCGTCTCAACATTCGCATGATAACAGAGAAGCCCTGGACCAGTCTTTTTGCCTACAACATGTTTTTGCGTCCTGAAGAAGAAGAGCTCGAGGAGTTCTGCCCCCACTGGCATGTGTACTGTGCGCCCGATTTGAAACTCGATGCAAAGGAGTGTGGTGTTCGTCAGCACAATGCTACTGTAGTTTCATTCAAACACAGGACCATTCTAATTGCAGGTAGTGGTTATACAGGTGAAACCAAGAAAGGAATATTCAGCATATTGAATTACGTTCTCCCACTTCAAAAAAATGTATTGAGCATGCACTGCTCGGCCAATATGGACGAAGAGGGCAATACTGCCATTTTCTTTGGACTGAGTGGAACGGGCAAAACAACATTGAGCGCAGATCCGAACCGCTGTCTCATTGGTGATGATGAACACGGATGGACCGAAGACGGGGTTTTTAATTTTGAAGGTGGATGTTATGCAAAGTTGATCAACCTTTCGAGGGAGAAAGAACCGGAGATTTTTAATGCCATTCGGCCTGGTGCATTGGTGGAGAACGTTGGATTTTTTCCGGGAACGAATAAGATCAATTTCGATGATGTACCGATTACCGAGAACACCCGTGTGTCCTATCCTCTGCATTTTATTTCCAATGCGGCTGAACCGAGCATAGGGAAAAATCCTAAAAATATTTTTTTCCTTACCTGCGATGCCTATGGTGTTCTGCCTCCCATATCAAAACTATCAAAGGGACAGGCAATGTACCAGTTCATTTCGGGCTATACCGCAAAGGTGGCGGGAACAGAAACCGGAATCACAGAGCCCAAACCCACATTCAGTGCCTGTTTTGGCGCACCCTTTCTTCCACTGCATCCGGGAAAATATGCGGAGATGCTGGGAAAGAAAATGGAAAAGCACCGGGTGAATGTTTGGCTGGTGAATACCGGCTGGACCGGTGGACCCTATGGTGAAGGACGTCGCATTAAACTTTCTTACACAAGGGCGATGATTGCTGCGGCGCTCGAAGGAAATCTGGACAAAGTGGAAACGGTAACGGATCCATTTTTTGGATTGTCTGTACCCAGGGAAATTCTCGGAATTCCTTCAGAGATTTTGTATCCAAGAAACACCTGGGCCGATAAAAATGCCTATGACGAGAAGGCCCGTTTCCTCGCCTGCCTGTTTATTAAGAATTTTGAGAAATACAAAAATGGACTCAGTGAGGAAATTTTGAATGCTGCGCCGAAATGGTGAATGGTGAATGGTGAATGGTGAAAGAGGGAATAGTGAATAGTGAATGGTGAATGGTGAATAGTGAATAGTGAATAGTGAAAGAGGCGGTCGTTCATATTTTTATGAAAAGAGTTAAGAGATCTAACATAGTGTAATTCATAAATTATCTTCTTACAAATAGTTGTTGATAAACAATCCAGTATTATCAATTCAAATTTTCACGAACTCTATTAAACTTTGTAATTAGTTCACCATTCACCATTCATTATTCACTATTCATTATTCACCATTCACTATTCCCCCGTTCACGTACTTTTGTTTGGTGATCAATGTAAGCGAACTCAGACTGGGCAATTTTATCCTGCAAAAGCAAAATGCCCGCATCAGTACAGTAAGATGCAGTTACCAGCATTTTGAATTGGTGGCAAAAGAAGGAACCCGCGATCTGTATCCCGTGGTTCTGGATGCTGCACTGCTGGACAAATGTGGATTTTCAGAAAACCTGGAGTACCCCCTTTTACCTGGAGCACGTGAATTCACTCTTTTGCTTCCGGTACATGGAAGTAGCCAGACAGAACTCAGGGCCTACATCAAGAATAATAAGGAATGTTTTGCAAGGGCAATAGTCAACAATCAGCCTGCCAGCAATAATTTTTATCATCTCCATCAACTGCAGAATCTGTATTTTTTTCTAACAGGAAAGGAATTGATAGTAAATAGTTGATAGTTGGTAGTTGATAGAAGAGAAATAGAGGACAAGACGGGGATGACAGATGGGAGGGGAGAGAATTGTGGAGAAGGAGAGAGGCTGCGGTTTTGGAAAACAGGAGTTAATCGTATTTATTTATAGTTTATAATTCTCAAACTAACTTGATATCGTATGTTTACCCACCCACTCATAGGAAAAAATCAGGATCATCAGGGGAAATGCCCGATAGCAGTTGCAAGTCGCAGGTTTTATATTTGTTGATAAATCCAAACCTATGGGACTACTGAACCAACAAAGAAAAAAAGGGGACAAAAAATCCAGCAAAAAGCAATCAAAGATCCCCGGATCCCAGTCAAAATTCATCATGCAGGGATCAAGACCTTCCAACAATGGATTTACCAAAAAAATCATGACGGGCGGCGCGCAACGTGGATCGTAACGAGAAAAAGCTTTGAGCGACGAGTATGCAGCTGCGGGATTATTGCGCCGTGATCCGACAGCCGATTTTGTTCTTAAAACTTTACTCCTACAAAAAGCTGGAACACGCCGTTTTTGAAATTCGTTGTTTCCGGATTGAATGGAAGTGGATAAGGATTGGGAGAAGAATAGTCCTGCTTGTATAATTTCCCCAGTCCGAGGTTATAACGTGCACCGATGATCAACTGATTGATCGGATAGATCTCCAAACCGCCAACAAATCCATAATCAAACTTATTCATCAGGTCTGTAAGGCTGCTGTCCTTGGAGTTGGTGGTCTTTTTGGCATTCAACAAAAATCCGATCTGGCCGCCCAACTGGAATTGCACTCGCTTTCCAATGGTGAATGTAGAAAGTTGGGGAAGGTAAATATAATCGTTCATCACCTCAGTATTGCTTCCACCATTGTCGTAGGTATAACCCTGTCTTGAAAATACCAGCTCCGTACGAAAGCCAATTCCCTTGGAAGGCGGAGCAAAAAAACCCGCAACCATAAATCCAGTCTTCGTGTCATTGTTGAAACCCTGAGAGGTGCCGGTGATGTACGACCAATTGTATCCAACCTTCAATCCAAATTGTGGTTTGAAATCGGATGCCTTATAATTCGGGCTGTTTGTGTTTTGCGCAAAGGCGCAGGAAAAAAAGAAGGCTGCGCAAAAAGAGAAGAGCAGTTTTCTCATAAACTGAGTTTTAAGATTTGGTGATACATCTAAAGCAAAAGATGTTGCGAAACCGATCGATCATCAGGAGGAAGTCCAATCGTCAACAAATCTAGGCTCTTATCAAAAATGCGCCAATAAAAAATTCCCACGAGGGGAATAAAAAGGGTGCAGACATTCCGCTGCACCCTGTATAAATGAATTATAGATCGTCAGCCACTCCTCTTCTTCTTCCGGAGATGAGGCTAAGAACAAATAATACCAGGAAAATAAAGAACAGGATCTTAGCAATGCTTGCTGCACCTGCAGCTACTCCACCAAATCCGAAAATGGCTGCTATAATAGCGATCACCAAAAAAATAACTGTCCAGCGTAACATAACATTCAATTTTAAGTTAGATAATATGGTTACAATAGACATAAAACATGCCAGCCACTTCAAACAGTTTCCAATGGCACAAATACTTGTTTTGCCAATGCCTTCACCGTAGAAATTGGGGAAGATGTTGTGCAGATGATCAGTTTGCTGAAAGAGATTGAAAGGAAATGCAAAAGCGATAGGGGCTATTAAGGAATAAGCGTATCAATGGAACGCCTGACCGAACAGAAGAATCCGCTAATTACGGACTCGCAAACGATGGGTGGCACACCGGTCAGCATAAGCGAAGCTGCATAGGCAATCACAGAGTTGACCTCCGTAATTTTCAAGCGACCAGATCTTTGTTTATGTGCTTTTTTGATACCCATTTTTTTATGCTTGCCTATCCTAAGGAAAAAAAGATGCCAAACTACAGATCAGCGCAAACCAATCATATAATTTTTAAAGGATAGCGTTAAAAATGAATTAACTTAATACGAACCTTAAAACTCCTTATATGAAACCGGCTGCATTAACAGGACTACTGTTGCTTTGTGTGGCATCTGCAAATGCCCAATTCAGGCTACTTCCCCAGGTTGGTTACGAATATTCCAGAACACCTGTCCAGATTAATGGACAACCTTCCTTCACACCCATGTGCGGACTAGGTTCAGTGAAGGCAAACCTTCAGCTGGATTACAGATTCAAATCAGGACATGGAGCGTTTGTATCTGTGGGTACCAGTCCCGCCGTAGTGAAGATCTCTTTTGAAAATGCGTCCACAGTTAATACAAACTACAAAGAGTCCCTTGGTTCCCTTCAGTGGCGCTTTGAGGGAGGTTACATGTTTGAATCGAAACCCATTAAGCTGGGAAAAACAGTCGCCGCAAAATCTCCGGAGGCAGCAGCTCCTGCTCCCGAAAATAATTGTCATTCCTACTGTCACCACAGTTGTGGCGGTCAGTCAAAAAAATCTCCAACACCAGGCAATACAACTTTGAGATTGGTGCCTTCAATAGGTGTGGCATACGTGCCTTCTACTGCTGAAGATTTTTCTTCAGATGGAACAAAGTATCAGTACAATGCCGGCAACTGGAAGACGGCCGTGGTAACAGGAATGGGATTCGAACTGGGTAATGGGAAACAAAGAATTCTTTCACTCGGATTTTATTATACCAGGGGACTCAATACTGAATCCACAAAAACGATCACGACCTCAGAGAATGGCAAGCCTGTAACCACCAGTTTCCAATCCTCCAGCAATAGCTGGAGTATGACTCTTGGAATTCCTTTCATGCTGGTGAAATCTCATAAACCTGCAGAAAACAGAACACAACACCAGTCTCCCTGTATGAGGTATCGCTGCCAGCAATATCATCATTGCACAAGGATTTGATGCTTGTTGATAGTTCGGAGTGGGTGAACTAAGTGGCGGTGATTCTTAAAGTATACGTTGGAAATAATTAAACGCAAAGTACGCAAGGAACGCAAGGGGACGTAAGGGGACACAAATTGAGTTTGTTCAGTTCTATTGCAGGAATATCCTTGCGTTTCTTTGCGGCCCTTTGCGTTTAAACTTTCGCAGCCGAATCTCTAAAAACCAGCCCGCCTCTTAGTTCACCGACTTTGAACTCCGAACTCCGAACTCCCAACTCCTAACTCCCGACTCCATGTTCAAAGCAAGTGTTGTTCGCAGTGAGGAAGAACTGTTTCAGATCCATCAGCTGAATCAAATCAATGTGAAACACAAGCTGAGTGAAGATCAAATAGCAACAGAAGGATTTCTTACCTGGCTTTATCCCCTCCATCTTTTGAAACAGATGCACGATCTGGCTCCCTCCATCATTGTAAAGGAAGACGAAACCGTCGTAGCCTATGCCCTGACAACTTTGAAGGAAGCCCGGAGTTTTCATCCCGATCTGGACCAGATGTTCCGCCATCTGGAGCCGGTTGTGTACAGGGATAAGCCACTGCTTTTCCATAACTATTATTGCATGGGACAAATCTGTGTGGCAAAAGCATACAGAGGCAGGGGCCTTGTTCCGCTTTTGTATCACAAACACCGTGATGTCTACGAGTCAGCATTTGATTTTTTGCTCACTGAAATTTCAACCAGTAATCTTCGCTCGCAAAAAGCACATGAACAGGTGGGATTCAAAAAAATACACAGCTATCGTGACCATATGGATGAATGGAATGTAGTGGTTTGGGACTGGAAGGAGTAAAGGTCTTCGATTATGGTTTGTTGGAAGAACTGTTCAATTTTTAGAAGCTTGTTAATGAAAGAGCTGGTAATGCAAAATGGGTTTTAACGCAAAGAACGAAAAGGAGCGCAATGACAAACTTGTCTTTCACTTCAAGCAATCTTTCAGGTCCTGTTCAAATCAAATCGCAAAGATTAAGGAACCGTATGCCCACACTGGAATGTTTTCAAACCAATTTACGGAACACTGAAGCTATTATTTAGATTAAACTGTTGGTATTATAGGAATAAATCAAGATACTATTATTATTCTACCACTTAAGATAGTTGCGTTTTAAGTTATCTTTTAAATAATATCAGACTGTGTTAAAGATAAGTGACGTCCAATTCGTCGACTATGATCTCCACTTTAGACCTTACGTGTAAGCTTGATGAATTGATTTACATATTCATGATGACTTATTAATTTCTTAATATTCTATTAATCAAATGGTAACATTGCTATTGTTTCTTTGTTACAAACGTTGAAATGAACAATTCTCATGGTAAGGCTTATTTTTTTGTAGTCTTATTGACTTTTTTGTCCGAGAATAATTATTCACAAACATCATTTCAATATCTTGACTCGATTACAGCCCTCAACAAATATTCTGCAAACAGAAAAACAAAAGGACAAGTCGAATGCACTTGGAAACTTCCTACGCCAGTAAAAAAAGCATTTCATGAAAGCCAGTGTAGAGACTGGTTCGTAGAAAAAATCACAATATATGATAGTTCAGGTAAAACGTTTTACAAGTTCATCTTGAATAATGGAAACCTGTTGGATGGTGATCATTACGATAGTTTTTTGCAGAAAAAGAATTTAGATATTTCTAATACCGGTATCATCTTACAGAAGTAAGTTTTTTGATTTAAACTCCGGATAAATATAAAGTCTCAAATAGAGATTTATTTCCAGCCGACCCCTGTTTCTACAGGGGTTTTTAATGTTCGATTGTGAAATCATTGTGTACAACAACAGCTCATAACACACTGGTAATACTGTGGTAACAATTTGGTAACATTCCAATTCGTCCTTTGCCTTGGAAATAAATCTATCAGAGACATGAACAACACCATAGGTTTTTGTATAGCTTTTAGCGTACTGTTATTTACGCAATCTGCAATTGCCCAAGACAAATCAAATGCCGATTCGAGTTTTAAACCTTCCGGTAAATTATGGGGATATACCTTCGGTGATTATTACTATAAGGCACATTCTGATTCTCTCAATCGCGGCGGTGCCAATCAATATACAGGAATTGAAAAGGGAAGAAACGCTTTTCAAATTCGCCGTGTCTATTTAGGTTATACCTATGATATTGCTCCAAAATTTACCGCAGAATTGTTGCTCGCTGCAGAAGACAATATCACAACATCAACAGGAATAACGAGTGGCGATTTATTAGCTGACAATAAATTAAGTTTATATATTAAGCTGGCTAATCTAAGGTGGAAAAACATTTGGAAAGGAACTGATCTTGTTGTCGGACAGGTAGCCACTCCCGCATTTCCATTGCTAACAGAACCGATATGGGGCTATCGTGCCGTAGAACGAACGGTGGCAGATATTCGCAGGACACCTTCTTTTGATCTCGGTGCGGCATTGCAGGGAATATTTGATACCAAGGCTAATTTCGGGTATAATTTAATGGTCGGAAATGGAACCGGTGCTAAACCTGAGAACGATAGATTCAAATGGTTTTATGGAGATGTGTTTGCAAAATTTCTTGATAAGAGAGTGGTAGTTGATCTGTACGCGGATTACCAGCGTCTCAACAATACTGCAACCTGGCATCATTCACGCAATATGATAAAAGGCTTTGTGGCTTATACAACTCCTGCTTTCACAGTTGGCGTTGAAGCCTTCATCAATCATGGCCAGAACGACGTTGTAGGTGTAAATACTTTTCAAAGGGATACCATTTCTGCAAATGCAAAAGCAATATCTGCCTATGTAAAAGGAAGCATCGTGAAAGATAAACTGGGTTTCTTTACAAGGATGGATAGCTATAACCCTGATGTAAATTTTGATAGCAATTTATATTCATCCTATAAGGGCCTTACAAGCAATTACGAGCCAAACAACAAAGAGTTGTTCTTTACTGCCGGACTTGATTTCACTCCCGTGAAAAATGTTCATTTCATTCCGAATATTTGGTACAACAGGTACACATCTAATCAAAGTGGCCTGAGCGGTTCTGCTTATCGGGATCACGACCTCGTTTACCGGCTAACATTTTACTATGTATACAGATAGTCATTTCATAATTACTCAAAACAAATAACAATATGAATTTCGTAACATCATTTTTAAAGTTTTCCCTCATTGGTTTATCTGCATTTGCCGTTAGCTCATTGGTTGCATGCAATAACGGATCTGACACAGGGAAGCCTGGTGGAAGCTCAGGAGGCGATAATACTTTGATAGGAGCGGGAAGTACTTTTGTTTATCCACTTTTCTCCAAACAATTTGCCGAGTACAATAAAGAAACCGGATTGCGGGTTAATTACCAATCAATCGGTTCGGGTGGTGGCATACAGCAGCTCACTCACAAAACAGTTGACTTTGGCGATTCGGATGCTCCATTGAATGAAGAACAAACTAAACAAATGGGCACTGCTGTTTTGCATATCCCGATGTGCTCAGGCGCTGTAGTAATTACTTATAATCTTGCAAATCTGAAAGACACTTTGAAGTTAACACCTGATATCATCGCTAATATTTTTTTGGGGAAGATCAAAGCATGGAATGATCCTCAAATTGCTTCAGCAAATGCAGGTGTTCAATTGCCATCAACACAAATTGTAGTTGCGCACCGTTCCGATGGTAGCGGAACCACAAACATTTTCACAACTTATCTTTCCAAGGTAAGTGCACAATGGAATACAAATCCTGGCAAAGGTTCTTCCATTAACTGGCCAATAGGTTTGGGTGGCAAAGGAAATGAAGGAGTAGCAGGGCTGGTTAAACAGACACCCGGTGCTATTGGCTATGTCGAATTGGCTTATGCTATTCAAAACAAAATGGCGTTTGCAAAAGTGCAGAACAAAGCCGGCAATTTTATTGTACCATCTGTTCAATCAACAAAAGCCGCAAGCAATATTCAGTTACCTGAAGATTCAAAAGTTTCACTTACCAATACAGATGCGTCAGACGGTTATCCGATCAGCGGATTTACATGGGCTTTAGTTTATAAGGAGCAGAAATATGACGACCGGTCGCAGGACAGGGCTACGAAATTGCTGAAGCTTTTGTGGTGGAATATTCATGATGGGCAAAAGTTTTGCGAAGGATTGAATTATGCACCCTTATCACCCGCAGCTGTTACTGTTGCCGAGAAGATTTTGAACTCTGCAACCTACGATGGTAAACCGGTTTTGCAATAATTGCCTCATTATTGAATTGCCCGGCAATTGTACACAACCATTGCGCGGAATTGTACAATAATATTATGGATATAAGAGATTTTTTTTCGCTAAAGAAAGTAAGAGCGGAAGCAGCTTTCAAAAGAACATTGCTCATTACATCCATTGGGATGATAGTTCTTGCCTTTGGGATTTTTATGACCCTTGTTCTTCATTCTATTCCTTCATTAAGAGCATTGGGTATAAAATATCTCTGGGGCAAAACATGGGATCCTGTAAGCAATGTCTATGGCGGCCTTCCTTTTTTGATAGGAACCTTGTTGACTTCTTTTTTAGCGCTTATTATTTCTATTCCTTTTTCATACGCTATAGCAATTTATTTAGGTGAGTATAAAACAACAGGTTGGTTATCCGGCTTCTTAAAAAATATTGTAGAACTGGTAGCAGCTGTGCCTTCTGTTATATATGGTTTTTGGGCTTTAATTGTACTTGTTCCGATCGTGCGGAGCCTTGAAGCAAAATTCGGTGTTGCACCCTACGGAATAGGAATATTTACGGCATCCATTG
>JBJMLU010000237.1:0-7890 GCA_045805145.1 Flavisolibacter sp.
AGGTGAAGTGGACTATGGTGGAATACTTCTAAACCGCGAAGAAGAAGACTTTTTAAAATACAGTACTTCTAAAATTTATGGGGTACTTCTTTTTGAAAAATACCTGCGGTTCGATGACATGGATTTTCTTGCTATGTTTTCATCCATTGGAAATGTAATCTATCAGGTGAAATTCGGACAGGTCGGATATAATGCTGCCAATGAATTTTTAGAGCACTATGCCTATTATGCCCAAAAAGAAAAGGGCGTTCATGCTTTTACGATTAATTGGTGTGATTGGTTGGATGTCGGGTTGACGGTAAAAGCACAAATGCGCGAGCAACATATAGAGGACATTACCAGGGCGAATGCCGCAATAGATCATGCGATTCATCCTGACGAAGGAATACAAATTTTCTACAAATGTCTTTCCACTCATGCTCCTGTATTCAACGTATACAACGGAGATCTTATGCATTCGCTGAGGGAACGCAAAGCAGAATTGGTTGGGATCAAAAATCAGAAAGGGAAAAAAGATAAATTGTTTGATTCCAATCCTGAAAAGGTAGACATAGAGAATGCTCTTATAAAAATATACAGCGAGTTTTTTGGTATTGATGATATCGCAATGACGGATGATTTCTTTGAAATTGGCGGAGATTCATTAAAAGCAATGAGTTTGGTGGGCCGCCTTAACCAGAAACTAGGTGTCAGTCTATCGATAAGCGAGCTGTATAAAAATCCCACACTTCAGGATATGCTCATGCATGTTCAGGGAAAAACTGCAACTCACACCACTAAGCCTATTCCCAGAGCGCCATTGAAACAATATTATCCCGCTTCCTCTGAGCAAAACCGGATGTATTTTTTACAAATGTTGGATGAACAAAGCATCCTATATAATGAAACTGAAATTTTATGGGCGTATGGGGATCTGGATATAAAGAAGGCAGAAGAGGTTTTCTATCGTCTGATTGAAAGACATGAGAGCCTGCGGACCTCTTTCATTTTTAAAGAAGAAAAATTATGGCAATCGATCGCACGCGAATTTGAATTCAAGGTGGAATCTCTACCCTATGAGGAACAAAAACACGACGAGATCATCCAGTCTTTCATAAAACCATTTTTCTTACATCAGGTGCCCTTACTGCGTGTTGCGGTTTTAGAAAAATCACCGAGCGAGCATTTGATCGTGATCGACTCCCATCACATCGTTATGGATGGGGTATCGCGACTTGTTCTAAGAGATGAATTTAATGCCTTGTACAGGGGTGAAGAGTTGCCTTCTCTTGATTTGCAATACAAAGACTATGCAGAGTGGCAACTTAACCAAGAACAACAGGAACTCATCCAAAGCCAAAAAAAGTTTTGGGCGGAAGAATTTTCTGGAGATCTCCCTGTACTGGAATTGCCGATAGATTTTCCCTTTCCGTTGCACAGAAATTACCAAGGTAATTTCGTGCGCTGGGACATGGATAGGGAAATGACAAAAAACTTGAGAGGGCTTTCAGCAACACAAGGTACTACCGTCTTTACCGTGCTCCTATCCTTATTTAATGTCTTATTGAGCAAAATTGCAAATGAAGACGATGTTATGGTAGGAATTCCTGTTGCTGGACGGCAACATGTTGATTTGCACACTACAATCGGCATGTTTGTCAACACGTTAGCCCTCAGAAATTATCCCAAAGGGCAATGGAATTTTAAAGAATTCCTACATGATGTGGCTACCCGATCTTTGGCCGCTTTTGAAAACCAGTCATATCCATTTGAAGAGCTAGTGAATGATATAAGGACGCAAAGAGAAACAGATGCAAATCCGCTCTTTAATGTCATGTTTGTTTACCAGAATTACGAGGAGTCCATATACAAAATGGAAGATCTTTCCCTTAAGCCTGCTCCTATGAAACATGTCCATTCAAGGTTTGATTTAACCTTGCTTGCAGTGGAACAGGATAGCCAGTTGTCTTTGAGATTTATATTTTCTACTCAACTGTTTAAGAAAGAAACTGTTGAAAGATTCATCGGATATTTTGAAAAGATCGTATCCTCTGTAGCGGAGGATCCCGGAATCAGACTAGGTGATATAAATATTTTGGATGAGCAGGAGCAAAATAAATTGCTCTTTGAATTTAATGATACTTCGGTGCCATTTGATTCCGGAAAAACTTTTTTCGACTTGTTCCTGGAGCAAGTACATAAAACGCCGGACAATGTCGCAATTGTGTATGGGGGAATTCGAAGAACGTATCAGCAATTGAATGATCAGTCTATGGTGATTGCCCGTCATCTGAGTGAGAAGCTGCCAGGTAACGGTCACACAGTTGGTTTGTTGTTTGAAACTTCCATTGAAATGATCGCCTGCATTCTGGCTGTTATGAGGTCAGGCAACATCTTTGTTCCTCTCTCCACGGAAGTTCCTGATGAACGGAATCATTATATATTGAATGATAGTCGCGCCTGTTTATTGATCATTGATGATAAACTGTACCAAACAAAACGCGGTAGCTTTTTATTGGATCAGCATAAGGAAACACTGATTGTTTCCGAATCCAACGAAATGGTAGATACTGGGGCCGAACCGCAGAAGAAAATAAGTCCAGAGCAACTGGTATATATTATTTATACATCCGGAACCACCGGCCGACCGAAGGGGGTAAAGGTCAAACACAGCAGCCTGGTTAATTATGTTTTATGGAATCAAGCGTATCATGAGCTTTCCAGCAGTGATGTTGTCTTGCAATTAATTTCTTATCATTTTGATGCTTTCGGAGCAAATACATATGCTACTTTGATTTCGGGAGGAACACTGGTATTGCTCCCCGAAGAGCAAAAACTGGATGCGGATTCGCTTGCACGATGCATCAGTACAGAGCAGGTTACCCATTTTGCAGTACTTCCCGGATTATATGGAGCGTTGTTGGATAAACTGATTTCCCTAAAAGAACAATTGCATTTACGCTTTGTGGTGCTAGGAGGTGAAAAAGCTAGTAAGGCATTGGTGAAAAAGCATGAACTAGGCCAAGTGAAATGGACGCTGGAGAATGAATATGGTCCGACGGAAACTACCATAGCGGCAACGCACCACCGTCCACTGGAGGCATCGAAACTATCTATAATAGGAAAGCCGATCTGGAATACAACCATGTATATTATAGGCAAAGCCAACGAACTGTTACCGCTTGGGGTAAAAGGCGAGATATGCATTGGCGGAGAGGGATTGGCAAGCGGATATGTCCACAACGAGAAGCTGACCTCAGAAAAATTTGTCGACAGCGGGTTCCTTCCAGGAAAACGAATGTACCGGACAGGAGATTGGGGCAGATGGTTGCCCGATGGGAATATTGAAATTGCCGGCAGAAGCGATGATCAGGTCAAGATTAGGGGATATCGAGTAGAGTTAAATGAAATCGAGAGCCAGCTGATGCTGTTCGACAATATCACTCATGTGGTCGTCCAGCTGCATCAACAGGAAGAGACCAAGTATTTAGTCGCCTATTTCATTTCCGGGGTTGCGATAGAGTCTGAAAGCCTGAAACAGTTTTTGATGGCCAGGCTTCCGGCCTATATGGTTCCGTCATATTATATCCGGATGCAAGCCTTTCCTTATACACTAACTGGAAAATTGAATAAAAAGGCTCTCCCTGTTCCACATATTCAATTCGATGCGTATGAGGCTCCACAAACAAAAGAAGAAGTCTTGTTAACCAATGTATGGACAAAAGTTTTAGGGATTGAAAAAATCAGCGTTACTGACAATTTCTTTTCTGTGGGAGGCGATTCGATTAAGTCAATCCAAATATCTTCACGACTACGTTCCATTGGTTTCGAAATCTCTGTAAAGGACATTTTTACTTATCAAACGGTAAAACAACTGGCCTTGCACTTGAAAAAAGCCGTGATTACTTCCGATCAGTCCGTAGTTGGTGGTTGGGCACCACTCACACCGATTCAACGTTGGTTTTTTGAAAAATATAGGATTGACAAAAATCATTTTAACCAATCCGTCGTGCTGCTTTTTAAAGATGGAATTTCCAAGGACAATGTACAAACCATCTTTGGGAAAATACAACAGCACCACGATGCCTTGCGGATGGTATTCAGAAATAAAGAACAGGAAACTATACAGTTCAACAAAGGAACAGAGCTTTCTATTGAACTGGAAGAGTATGATCTAGAAAAAAAGGATGACATCTGGTTGCCATTATCAGCCGTCAGCAATAAAATCGAAAGTGGAATTGATCTGGAAAACGGTCCTTTAATGAAGCTGGCCCTGATTCATACCAATCAGGGTAGCTTTTTGGTAATCGTCATCCATCATTTAGTGGTGGATGGCGTCTCCTGGAGAATACTCTTCGAAGACATTGATTTGTTGTATCAACAAATAATAAGTAATCGCAAACTTGTTTTACCTGTAAAAAGCGATTCCTATTTGAGCTGGGCTGTCAGTCTGGAGGCGTATCTCCAAGGCAAGATTTTTGCGAGCACCAGGCCCTATTGGCAACATATTGTACAAACCAAATCCTTCCCGCTTCTTCGTGATATTCCGGGAGGCGCCAATAGATTTTCAGATGTATCGAGAACATCTTTTCTTTTAAGTCACCATCACACAACTGCATTACTTAAAGAAGTACACGCGGCCTTCAATACCAGCGTCAACGATGTTTTATTAACATCTTTATTGTTGTGCTTTGAAAAAATTTATGGCATCCGCCGGCTGATGATTGACTTGGAGGGACATGGTAGAGAGCCCATTAAAAAAGGAGTAGACGTTAGCCGTACAGTAGGTTGGTTCACCAGCATATATCCTGTGGTCTTAGAGCATACAGGCAATAACCTGGCTTTTTTAATTAAAGAGGTAAAGGAATCACTGCACAGAGTACCCCATAGCGGTATGGATTATCTAGCCATGATCTATCAAGAATCACTAATTGGGCAAGGTGTCGAAAGCCGGGAACATGCAGCAATAAGTTTTAATTATCTGGGACAATTTGACTCTGATCTTTCAGGTAAGTCCTTTACGATAGCGGATCAGATAGAGAGGTATGACATTTCTCCACAAGAAATTCGACCATATGACTGGGATATCTCAGCAATCGTAAAAGGGGGTCAATTGTCTATGCAGCTTTCGTATAGTATGCAACAATATAAAAGCGAGACTATACAGCGAATTCTCAACGTTTATGAAGACTGTTTGGTCGAGGTCATTGAATTTTGTAGGACATATGGAAAAACTGAGCTCACGCCTTCTGATCTCACCTATAGAGACCTAAGCATACGACAATTGGATACACTGACGTCTACTTATGCCTTGGAGGATATCTACCCCTTGTCGCCTATGCAACAAGGGATGCTTTTTCATTCTTTACTAGATGCAGGTTCTCATCATTATTTCCAGCAAATGAGTTATACCGTGCAAGGTAAATTAGACGTGTCGGCAGTGGAACAAAGTATGAACGATTTGATTGCGCGTCATCCAGTTTTGCGTTCCATTTTCCTGCACAAGGGATTTGAGCGGCCAATGCAAATAATTTTAAAAGAGAGAAAAATAGATTTTGTGTTCCAGGATGTTCGCGAGGAGTGTACACTACAGAACACACAGGAAGTTGTTACGGCATATCGGCAAATAGACAGGCTCAAGACATTCGATCTGGCCAGCGATATGTTAATGCGTCTAATGGTGTTGCATACGGCGGAGGACCAATTTGAATTTATATGGAGCCATCATCACGTTCTGATGGATGGCTGGTGCATGAGCATCATTATCAAAGAATTTAGCCATTTTTATTCAGCGAACAAATGTGGAGAGAAAGCGGAATTGCGCGACAGGCATCCTTATGTAAATTATGTCAAATGGCTAGAAAGCAGGGATAAGGAAGAATCGATTCATTATTGGACCAATTATTTAAGTGGATATGAGCAGCTCGCTACTTTGCCCAAAAAAGAGATTTCCGTAACATCCATACTGACCTACACGCTGGCATCAACACATTTACAGGTCAATCGCGAACAAACCGTTGCGCTACAGGATGTTTCCAAAAAATTTGGTATTACGAGCAATACCATTCTTCAAACCATATGGGGAATTGTATTGGGAAGATATAATAATGTAAATGATGTGGTATTCGGATCCGTTGTGTCCGGGCGTCCAGCGGAAGTCGTGGGAGTTGAAACCATGGTGGGTCTGTTTATTAACACGGTTCCAGTAAGAGTGCGTTACAAAGGGGAAGATCGTTTTTATGAATTGGCGCAACGAGTGCAGAATGATACGGTCGCAAGTGGAAACTATCAATACCAGCCATTATTTGAAGTGCAGTCCCTGAGTGAGCTAGGGAGAGATCTTCTGGATCATATAATAGTATTTGAAGATTATCCGCTATCAGAAGAAGTCAAACAGGAAGAGGATGGGATGGTGCAAACCGATTTTCGCATTACACATGTTGAAGTGTTTGAGCAGGCAAACTATGATTTAATGCTCGTAGTCATTCCAGGAGACTGTCTCCAAATGAGAATCGACTACAATTCGCAGAGATATGAAGCCAAAAAAATCGAGCAGGTCTTGGCGCATATGCAGGTAGTGATGGAACAGGTAATTTTGGACTGCAGCAGAACGATTGCACAAATTGAGGTGATTACCGATCAGGAAAAGCACCAAATACTATATTCCTTTAACAACACGGGAAGTAAAGAGCAACTGGCTAAAACCTTTCCAGAAGTTTTCGAAGCGCAGGTGTTGAAGACCCCTGACCGGCTGGCTGCGGTATATGGGCAACAAAGTCTTACTTACAATTCTTTGAATGAGAAGGCCAACCAATTAGCGCACTATTTATCTGAAAGGGTAGTTAGAAATTCCTGTATTCCTGTGTTGATGGAGCCCTCTCTTGATTTGTTGATATGTATGTTGGGAATCTTTAAAGCTGAAATGGTGTATGTGCCGGTTCATATCGATCTGCCGCTGGCAAGAATCGCAGACAATCTTTTGGATCTAGAAGCAAAAATTTTAATTACAAAATCCATATACATAAAAAGTGAAAGTGATTTTTATGAACGGCTGAGCGACCAAACAGACGTAGATCATATTATATTATTCGATCCGTGTATGCCTTCACCCGAAAGTATGGAGTTATTTCATACTTATCGACTAGCTGCTGCTCTGGAAAAAGGAAAATGGAATCAGGTAAAAGATGGCATTGTCCTACACTATAAAGGACAGTTGGAAAGGGGTTCTGATCTCCAGGAACAGGTTGCGTGGCTGACTCAAACAATTTTGAGCGAAACGCTTAGAGATGAAGATCATTTCGGAGTTCTTTTATCCCATCCTGTATTAAGGGTAGTCGCGCTGCTTACGTTAAAAAATTTGAATCGGTCCTTTCAGCTTTTTCATTCCATTGAGGAGATGGGTCGGGGTTCATTGGATGGTGTTTCGGTTCTGATTACAGAAAATAAATTTACTCCAGTTACCGATAACCTGTTCTGGGAAACACCATCTTTATCAACGCTGATTCTTCTGGAAGAATACGATGTCAATATCAATTACAAACAGGATGCTTTCAAAAAAATATGGAATCATATAGCAGAACAAACTACCGAAGCGCTTAATGATTATGGATGGACTTCCAGTTATACGGGTCAGAAATTTTCGTTGGATGAAATGGACGAATATGTAGAGAATTTCAAAGCAAAGCTAAGCCCTTTCCTGCATTCTCAGAGTCGTGTATTGGAAATAGGTTGTGGTCACGGAATCTTATTGTTTGAACTGGCGCCAAAAGTAGGTTACTACTACGCGACCGATTTAGCGGACCAAATCATTCAAAAAAACAAAGAGCGGTTGGAACAAAAAGGGATGACTAATGTGAGCCTGGAGGCTATGGATGCATCCAGGATCGCGCACATTAATGAGAAAGATTTTGA
>JBJMLU010000238.1:0-12612 GCA_045805145.1 Flavisolibacter sp.
GGCGTGGATAATGGCAATGTGCGCATTAAACAGTTTCATGGATCCTTTACCGGTTCGTCTTATCCAGGGAACTATTCCAACGGGTCAGAGACGATTACCCCTAGGGTATCTTGGGACAGCAATAATAACTGGTGGCAGGTGAGCTTTCCCGTATTAGGTTTCAGTGGATTTTATGTTACTACGGAAACAATTGTTCTTCCACTTACCCTTTTACAATTTGGCGGAGCCTGGCAAAATGAGGTCGTTCAGCTGCATTGGTCCACCACTCATGAAGTAAATACACAGCAATTTGTGGTTGAAAGAAAAAATGTGGGAAGGGAATATGAACTAGTTGGAACCGTTCGCGCATTTGCCACGTTAGGAGATCACGATTACACGTTTACGGACTCAAATTTTCTAGGAGGAGAGAATTATTACCGTTTAAAGATTTTGGACCGTGATGGAAGGTACGTGTATAGCCCAATCTTTACAGTAAAGGTTTCAGAAATCAATAATTTTTTAAGAGTATATCCCAACCCCGTTTACAAGTCAACATCCTTACAATTCTATACAACTAAGGCCGGCGAATATCAGTTAGAAATAAGTGATGCGTCAGGCAAACTTGTGAAAAGAATTTTAGGAAAGTCTGCGGTGGGAAAAAACAATATACTTCTTGAATTTTCAGGCTTCGAAAAAGGAACTTATCTAATTAGTTTTAAAGACCCCGAACATGGGCACATCACCGTGAAGATAATCAAACAATAAGGGCAAATATTTTTTAGTGCTTTCAACCGCGCCAAAAACACTTAACATATTCGCACCCTTTCGTTATGAAGAATAAGCTCCTAACTTTGCCTCACAAAACGGCCTTATAAGTGGGTGACCAATTCGGTGACCTGAAAACACAGATCTTTTAAAAAGCTTGCTGGGCGTAGGTTTGGCACAATGGTTTGAATCCTGACGGGGTCACAAAGCCCTAGGCAATAGCCGGGGCTTTTTCATTTGGGAGCAATGAAAAGCTGCAATTGTACCTTAGCTTTTTAACCACTTACTGCAGCCTTTCCAATTGGGGACAAATGAAAAAGACCAGTAGCCCCGCCTTAGCGGGGATTCGAGGGCTTTGGGTAAGGCCAATGCGAAAAGGATCATCGCAGATTGACGGAGAAACACACTTTTTCCTTGCTTTCTCGCTTAAGGAAAAGCAAGCAGAACCAACAGGGGTTTAGGCCCGTACACCTTCGCATCACCCTGGTTGGGGAACGCGTAGAAATTTCTTCCAAAACTTTCAACCAATTAATTGGCGATTGTATAGATTATAGTTATCTGCTCTTCCAATTCCAGTTCATTAATTTCAAACTTGTCAAATGATGTTTTGTATCTGATATCTGGTTCTTCGCCCGCAATCTTGGGTGGTGTAAACTTCTCCATTTCCCTCTTAAACAAAACGGGCCCCGTTGCCGATTTTTGAACCTGTTTTACCGTTCCAAGTTTAATGTTGAGGGCTGTCGCAATATTCACGGCATTTGTTCTTGCATCTTCTATTGAAATTTGAACAAGTTTCTTCCGGCTGATTCTTTCCAGACTATCTGATAGCCTGGTTTCAAATTCAATATTAAGATCCTGAATGTTTGCCTGTTGAATTTGGTTATAAATAGCACTGATAAGTTTGTTCTCTATTTGAAATTCAAGATTCAGCACATTGGTTGCCGTGTAGGTTTTTTTATTGCCCTGTTCATTCATAGCACTGGAAACATCATAGTCCAAAATTTTAATGGCATTGTTTGAAAAGCCAATTTTATTGAGAGCTTTTTCCAGGGCGTCAATGGCTATATTCAAATTAGTAATTGCTCGCTTTTCTGAACTGTCCCGTTTTTCCATTGTTAGGGTGAAGACGACGATATCAGGCTTCACCTTCATTTTAGCTGACCCTTCTGCAATAATTTCATTGGTGGCCTGTTGCGATTGACAATAGCAAGCAAGAGCAAAGGCGGTTGAGATGAAAGCCAGTAAAATTTGTCGCATAGTTTTTTTGTTTAGATGCAGAACAAGCAAGTTTCCATAGAACGGTAGCCGACAGCCATGTATTTATTTTTAGAAGACCAGTTCCGAAAATATAATGGTTTAAAGTATAATTGCATCCATCAGGGCCTTACTGAAAAAATGGTTCAATATCTTCTCTTGTATATTCAGAGATCCAGTGATTGTAGGCGTTGTAGATCGGTCTCAATTTGTCCACCTCTGTAGCCCAGACAAAAAAGCCGGAATCATCGAACATATGAAATCCGGTATGGTGGACTGGATCAAAAAAATAAACGCTTTGACCGATGGCAGGCTGAATATCATTTTCCTTGTTTGCAATACCCCGTAAAATAGGCTCAATCTCCAGGTCGCGGAAATATGCCTTGCCAATGGTGATCCTGGCTCTCGCTTTTTCAAACACGTCACTGCCTTTGTCGTCTATGCCTATCAATCGGGCATTAACGGTTTCTTCGTTCGTTTCAAATTCACTTGTGCACCCGGGCGTGAACTGTTGAAAGAAATAGTTACTGTCATATTCGAACATTTCAACGTCTTCGTACTCGTAGACTAGAATCCATAGTGGACGATCTAATTTGCCAAAGACATCCCGAAAAATCAGTGACCCTCTTTCCACGGCCTGCCTGATTCTTTGTTCCGTCTCGGAAAACTCATCTTCCGTTGAGCCGAACCGCACTGTAATTTGTCCTGATAGTGTGATCTCACTATCAATTTGGATGTGCGGAAAATAAATGGAAAAATAATCCTCTAGCTCCTGACGCATAGTATTCATGCTGTATAACCGTTTTCTCTCTTTACATAGATGCGCTCGGGCAGGCCGCCAAAAACAAATTCGATCACCCCACAGAGCCACATATGCTGATTGAATGTTTGTCCTTCGAAGTTTTTCAAAATATAGTAGGCACCGCCAATGTGCGGATCACATTTTTCTATTATCTCCAGTTCATTAGCTCCCTCGAAGGGCTCAGAGGAAATGCTTAACAGTACTTCGCTCCTACCCTCGGCCATCTTGTCCAGCATTGTATCGGCACCCTCCACCATTTGCAGGTCGCCGAGGCTGCCACCTTGTTCCAGATAGGCAGGCAGGTCTATATACCAGTTTGCTCCCTCTTTGTAAAATCTATATCCCGTCATATTAATTTTGTCGTTGATTGCAACAGGCTCACCATATTTTTTGAAGTACGAATTTGTCTGCTCTATTATCATAACTGTCTTGTACTGCCCTGCTGCTTATTTGCCTGTTGCCTGATTGCATCGCGAATAAAGACCAAATTTCATGTGTTTTTAGTCTGCAGCCTTGCAATGTAAGCCTGCATCTAAGGAAAGAATAAATTTTTTATGATTTCTGCAGATTCTATAACGGCGATTTTGTACCTGCAGACTGCAGCTTTATAATTTTAACTTGTCAATTTGTTCGGAGCGTAATAAGGCACGGAGTCCACTGCTTTTTTACAAAAACATTTTATTGTTCTACAATCAATACATAGGCAGCGGTATTTTTAAAATTTTTTATTAGTGTTTCTTTCTGACAATCTTTTGGAATATCACCCGCATATTTGACCTCCACACCATGTTCAGGGACAGGAAACAAAATCTTTGTGTTGAAAAAAGGAACATAGGATTCGGCATTCACAAAAAAGCATTCATTATATAAGCCATCATAACTAAACCTTGGCATGTAATACGAGTGTTCCAACCCGTTTAAGAGTTCCGCTTTTACCCTTTTCTTCCCATAGAATTCAAAAGCTGTTTTTATAAATAATTGTACAAACCGGGGCTCTTCTGTGACCGCCATCAGTGGCGATAGCTCCAGGAGCAGGCTATCTTTTTTATCGAGTTGCTGATAACATTGGGCTCTGCCAAATGCAGCCTTTAATTCCGATTTTCCATAGACCCAGTTAAAGACAGACGGTTGCACATTATCCAGCCTGTTATGCTCCCGGCTTTTTGAAAGGCGCGCGGTAGCGCGATTCAGACACTCCAGTGCGCTCCTGTATTGACCACGTACATAGCGGATTTTGGCTAAATAAAAATAGGTGTCAAAGATATCGTCGGCGTTTCGGTCATGGTACAGCACAGAATCTCTAGAAATGTTCTCCCAGAAAAGCTTTTCTGCCTTGTCCGTATCACCGAAGACTAAATAGCAGGCAGCGATCTTGTTATTGCAGTAGGCTTCCGTAGAAAAGATAGCTTTCCCTGTGTGACTGAAATCTTTAAGCTGAGTGAAATAATAAAGAGCCGAATCAATGCGGCTCTCGTCAAAGAAATCGGATGCTTTCCAATTGAGGTCAAGCTCCGAAAGCTGACAGTGAGAATACAAAGAGATGAAACAACACAATATGGCAACAAACTGTTTCATTGGTTTTGTTAACGTAGAGCGGTTGGATAAATTGCGTTCACTCCGTTTGATGCAACTCAGTTATGCTTTTCAATATATCGATAATTCTTATGACCATCCTGGATTTCAATTTTCGAAATTTCACGGAGAAGGATGGTTTTTTTGACTGTGGAAATGATTCTGGATCTTACGCCTGTCAGGAGCGAATCATGGACATAGACCCGGTCAAAATAAAATATGGTTTTTTGGGTACCATGGGTCACTCTCATTTCGATCGAGGGGGAATTTGCAATTTCTACCTCCCGGCCCCTATTGTCCAAACACTTGATTGAGATAATCGGGTTCATTTTATATCGATATAGTTCACCAGCAGGGCCCATGACGACGACCTCCTTAAACTGAGACGAATCAATTCCACTAAACTGTTGTTTTAAGCTGTCGATAGGAATATAGTAGGTCTTGCACGAACAAAGACTGGTGATAGGAAAGAGAAAAATTAAGTAACTGGCTTTCATGATTTCGGTACTTTTGAAACGATGTACAATCTCGTGTGCCTGACCGCTGAACTGATGCTCTGAACCCATCAACTTAGCGACTATTTGCTGACAAAAATAGATTTTATGCAGCAAGTTCATGGGATGTGCTATTGTACCGCACATTTTCCACTTCGGGCTGAAAACAGAAACAATACAAGTACCAATACAGTCTTAAGTATTTCATATCGTCCGAGTGTATCAGAAAAGTTAACACCTATTACGTTCAGGTATTGCTGAAAAATATTTTTACTGGTTAGGTGATGTTCGCCAACCATCAAAGTCGCAGTCGAAACGGTAACCCAGTTCACACATTTGTTTTGTCCAACCGGCAACGACATTTTCTTCCATTTTCATCTTTGTTGTCCAACTGGTTATTAAAAAGTTTTTGTCTTTGCCTGCGGATTGTCCAAACTTTACTTCATAATTCAACTTCCCCATTTCCTTTGCAAAAAGCCTTGCTTTGTCGGCCGTGTTTGTATAAAAGAAATATTCAAGTTTGAGTTCCTTGTCTGGAGAAACATTCATTTTTCCTAGTTGTCCCATTGTCTGTGGGGTCATTTGCATTTGTTTGGTCAGATTAATTTTAAAAGCTTGTTCTGTCACAAACTGCTTGCTAGTGTTTTGTTTCGGTTTGAAAAAGTCAAAAACTGCCATGATTATAATGATTGTCTGAATTTGTTCGACAGGTGGAAGGAATTTAATGAGTTTCCGGATGTAACGAAACACAGGTTTTGGAACGCCTTTGTTAGCCGCCGTAAATCACCAGGTGATATTTGGGAAATACTCGTTAAACACAAACAATAAACCCAAAACAACCAGGGGAGCGAAAGTTTTCAAAATAACGTTTGTTTTCTTTAACTCAAATGAGATGGATGAGGCTATGAACACCGACAAAATGATCGACGCCCCCAGGCTTATAAAATAATCGCTTAGCTTATTGTTGTTTTCATGCCTTAGTATCCAGACCTGTCTAAAAATCTGATAAATGCCCTGCGAAAACAAGCCGACCAGAACACTCCACCCTATCAATTTTCTCATTTTAAGCGATGGCTGTTGCTTAAGGAGTGAGTTTTGAAATACAATAAATACCAGGGCCATTATGATAAACATAGCAATTGTATACGTCTGATACTTTGTATTCCCAATGTACTCAGGAATGCCCCAGTTGGAATAATCGACCACCCAAAGGATAACACAAAAAAGAATAAGTAAAACCGAAGTGTATAATAGTATGGGTTTCGTTGGGTTCATTTCTTATGGCGGCCAGGGAAAAAGCCTTGCTTGCCTTACAGGCATTATAGGTTTTTTAGTTTAGCGTTTGTTCCTAGGCAAAATAGTTATTTCCTGTTGAACCTTTATAATTGATTCCTGACTTGCCGCAGGCTGTTACTGCCTGGATTGTTCATCTGCTAAAATATTCAGTCTTGCCCGAGCCAGGTAAATTCACCCGTATTCTTATCGACAATGCCAAACTGAGTGTTGTTATAACCTATCCAGATCACTTCTTCAAAGCTGGTACTCGCGTTTTTTGCAAAGTGAAATATTACAATAGTTGGTCGTGCAACCCTGTAGGCTTTAAGTTTATTGTCTTTCCAAGGGTCAGATTTCCAGAGTTGCCTGCCATTGGTGTCGATTGCGACAATTAAAATCCTTGAACTGTCAAGAATGAACCTCGTTGAAGTAACCCTGTCGACAAGCGTGTCTGCCTGGTGAACTGTGTCAAAAATAGAATGGCTCAAATATTGAGCATGTGTCGAAAAATTGGTGAAAATGAATGCTACAGCAAAGAAAAGTTTCGACATAGAATGTAGGTTTTACTTTGTCCGACGCTGCTTACAACGGAAAGGTATTTGCAAAGTGGCGGTAGTCTGTATTCCAATCGTTTCATTTACCATATTTCTGTTGAATGAAGTTTGTAAGTTCAAATATAGTTTTGGGGGCAGCCATTTACAAATACAGCATTGGCTGCAGGACTTTCATTCACACTCATAGTCCTTTAATGTACATACTTTGAAAATTAATTACCAGTTCCAGAAACTGATTCACGAAATCCTGTCCAATGTTGCCGTAGAAGATTTCGCCGGAATAGATTTTTTCGGAAAGTTTCAAAACCGATGTCATGGGATGGCTTTCGTCACCCGCTCAAGTTCGAGAGTTAAGTCGCTTGCGATTGTTGCCAATTCTTGATTTGAGAATGAAAAGTCAATAAAGTATTCCCTGTCATCGTCTGCTGTTATAGGTCTTGACTCTGAATTAAACCTTATTTGAATTGTTTTTCCATCTTTGTTTTTGTCCAGATGCTGAAACAAAAGATTTGGTTCAATAAAACGCATTTCAGAAAATTGAACTTCTTTGCCTTGTGACAAGTCCGAAAACCAAGCTATCAGTTCTTTTACCTCCCCGGTTGTAAGTGATGGGTCAACAGTCTGCCAATGTCCAACATTGCTTCTTACTTTCAAATAAATTCTTAGCCAATTTGCGTCCCACTCATTTTCTAAGTGAGCAGGAAACTGATAGCCTAAGATTTTAAGTTCCATCTCTTGTCCGTCTTTACCGATAAATTTCATAGAGATGTATGTCAATTAAGCTTGTCTATAAAGAACATTGCTTGACGCAGGCCCGTCTAATTTAATGAAAGATTGCGACGGCAGCGAAACTAAATCCTCTTGGTTAAAATATCCACATTCGCCAAAAACGATCCAGGCTTTCGCAAGCCGGTCCTATGTTTGATTTTGTAACTTTTAAGTGATATAAGAATGTGGGGAGAAAGAGTAAGACTAGCAAGCCGATTTAAGCAAACCCTTGACTAACATGATAGTCCCTCTCATGTTGGCCGTAGTTTGTTGCTTAGGTTTATTTTATTTATCTCGTGACATTAATCCAAGAGCTACGGTTGCTGCGTTAAGCCAGTCTGAGAACATCGCTGGATCTCGTGGAGTTCCATCTCCGGAAAGATCCATCGAACTCAATAATATTCCAATTTCATCCGGCTCCCCTACTTTTTTGTAGTAAGCATCTAAAAAATAAAACATCGCTTTATAACCATCCAGTAAACTTACTTCTGTTGACAGTGATAGATTATTCATGATGGAATTTCTGTCTTTAAAGATATTCTTACAAAAAAAGAATCATTGAAATGATAAGTTGGAAAGAAAATGACTGTCTGATTAAATTGCGGCCAACGTTAAAGTGTTTGCGATGCGGCGGCAATAGAATTACTGCTGTCCTGGCTAAAGATATAAAGCTTAATTGCAAAAACCATGTTCAATCCCATTCCATCCACCGCCACATTGCAAACACAGTGTTAGTGGCTGGCATTTATGGTCTCGTGTATTGCTTTTGTTATATCGGCAATGGTACCAAGACCGTTTATATCTATCACCTTCAGTTTGTCTCTCATATGTTCGATTGCAGGTCTTGTCTCTGCTTCGAATATTTCAATTCGTTTCAAATGTATATGAGAATTTAGGTCGTCCTTTCTAATGGAATTTTCGGCTCTCTTTTTTGCTCTTGCAAGCAATTCGTCTTTCGGTACATTTATGTTAATCACGGCCTTCACGAGCAACTTCTTACGGGTCAGCAAACTTACAAGTGTATCAACTTGCGATTTAGTTCTCGGATAACCATCCAGAATTATTCCTTTAGCATGTAAATTTTCATCAACGATTTGTCCGATTAGTTGTTCCATTACCCCATCAGGCACTAAAATTCCATTTTCCTCATAATCCGTCATTACCTTTCCAATTGAACTGTTTTCTCTTTTCTCTTTTCGTATTCTGTCACCTGTAGAGACATGATTAAAGCCTAGAGTCGCTCCTAAAATTCCACATTGAGTTCCTTTTCCCAAATAAGGGGGACCGGTTATTATTAATACGTCCATTCGTTTTGTAAATGTCTGATTTAGTTTTTTGCAACGTTTGTATTCTTTTGGGCATCCTGCTCTTGCTGTTGTTGCTGTTTTGCTTTCTTTCTGAAAAACCCGCGAAACAGAAAATTATGCTGAAGTGCTTCCATGTCCTCATCAAATTTTTTCGTTCCTGACTGAATATTTTCAACTGCTGTTCTCAGGTTGGATGCAGTGTTCTGGTCCTGGAAAACCACGCCTGCCAGGTTACTGCTATCTCTCAATCGGTAACTCACATCCTTCAAATTATTGGTCAGTTGTCTTGCGTTTTCAGAAGCTTCATGAATTTGTAAAGAAGCAGTTTTCAACCTTGCATACAAAAGCGTATCATTGACCAAATCATAAGTGAGCGCTCCCTTTCTTTGCATTTTAGAGGTGTAGTCTGCAATATTTGCAGTAAGCAGTTGAATATTGTCGGATGCCCGTTGCATTAAAACAGCTGTTGCTTCCAAATGCTTTGCCATACTATCATTTGTGAGCAGTTCACCAACGGTTCCTTCACCACCTGCCAGTCTTCTGCTTACAATTTTAAAATCGCTGGTGACGGCAGATAAATTTTTATTGGTTTCATCTAATGTATTCATCATTTCAGCACTGTTCAGTGGTGCTTCTGTTTGAAGCAAGTCACCAGATTGTACTGCAGCAATGCCTGGTGTTCCACCGTAAATGATTACAATCTTATTACCTATTAGTCCATCAACGCCAATCTTTGCTTTAGAATCCTTAAGTATAAAATCCTTTTCACTTTGCTGTATTTTCATTACAACTTCAACCTTCGATTCGCCAAGAATCTTTACCCTGTCAACGGTTCCAATTTTTACGCCTGAATACCAAATGTTGTTTCCTTTTTGCAGTCCTGTTACATCATTAAAAACTGCAGACAGCGTAATTGTTTTTTCAAATATTTTTTTATGTCCTCCTAAAGTAAGCATCGCTGTTACCAGGATAATGACACCAAAAAATATAAATGCGCCAACGGTAAACGCCTTTTTATTCTGTGCTTTTTTCATTGTGTAAAGTTGTAGTCATAAAAACCTTTGATTGTTTCATCTTCTGTTTCAAACACTTCTTCAAAATCTCCTTCTTTTATAAATTTTCCATCCACCAACATCAATATTCTGTCACCGGTTTGTTTGGCGCAGGCAAGGTCATGAGTGATAAGGATGGAACTGGTCTTGTATCGTTGTTTCACTTCTTTGATGAGTTTATTAATTTCAACACTGGTTAAGGGATCGAGACCAGCTGTTGGTTCATCATACAATATCAACTCCGGTTTTAAGATGAGTGTTCGGGCAATGCTGATTCGCTTTTCCTGGCCACCAGAAAGTTCTGATGGCAATTGTTCTGCTGCATCCTTCAGCTCCACTGCTTCCAATACTTCGTCAACTCTTTTGTTTATTTCGTTATCTGAAATATTTCTTTCGTTGCGTATTAAAGGAAACTCGAGATTCTCTCTTACGGTCATGCTATCATAGAGTGCATTGTGTTGAAATAAAAATCCAATCTTCAATCGCAACTGGATCAATTCTTTTTTCTCTAGTTTATGAATATGTTTCCCCAGTACTTTCACTTCTCCCTCATCTGGTTTCATTAAACCAATAATAATTTTAATCAGCACAGATTTGCCGGAGCCTGAACGACCCAGCACAATTACATTCTCGCCTTTGTACAGGTCAAGATCAATGCCGTTCAACACTTGATTATCATTAAATGATTTATATAGGTTTCGTATATAAACAACTGATTCCTCTTTAGCCGTATGGCGACTTGCATTATTCATAATAGAACGGATTAAAGAACTTAACGAGGAGTATTTCTTCAATAAAAACCAGTAGCATAATGATAACGACAGAAGTATTTGCAGCTCTGCCAACACCCTTGGTTCCTTTTGAAGTAGTGAAGCCTTCATAACAACCAATGATGCCAATTGTAAAACCAAAGACAATAGAACGAACAAGCGTCGATATAATCTCAGCATAACCCACTTTGGAAAAAGCCTCATACATGAATACATTAAAGCCGGTTTGATCTTTACTATACACGTCGATAAATGAGCCAAGAAGGCCAACTAAAGCACTGTAAACAACAAGGAGCGGCACCATGAAAGTGGTGGCTAAAACCCTTGTCACTAAAAGAAATTTGAATGGGTTGGTTCCGGAAACTTCCATAGCATCAATTTGTTCTGTTACTTTCATAGATCCGAGTTCAGCTCCCATTTGTGAACCTACTTTACCCGCACAAATAAGTGCCGTGATTAAGGGAGCCAGCGCTTTCATAATAGCAACGCCAATAAGCGAAGGCAACCACGAAGTAGCGCCAAAATCAGCAAGCGAAGGTCTTGAGTGATCGGTGAAAACCATTCCTGTAATAAAAGCCGTAACAGAAATCAAAGGAAGAGATCTGTATCCTACCTGGTAGCATTGACTCAGGATTTCCCGAAACTCGTAAGGTGGAACAAAGGCTTCCTTGAAAAATTGAAGAATGAATTTGGAAAGATCATAGATGTTATGAAAAAACCGGTCAACGGGTTTAGAAACAATATAGTTGTCCTCTTGTTTGGTAACTGTTTCCATGTCGCACAACTTTTGTAAAGGAATATGCAATTTTCTTTCCACAACAGGCGACAAAGTCGACCGGAGTTGATTATGAAGGCTTTAGGTAAAACTATCTGAAGATTTAATTGCAAGACCAGTATCCAGCAAGTTCTTCCTACAAGCTATGGCGATATGATGAGTTGGCTCGGTTATTCGTGCATCATAAACAAAATAGGATTCGTTTCTTCAATAGCAATGTTTCCAAGACCCCTGTGAAATAGTCTTGATACCGCGTTTCTGCCATATGCTTCCATAACAACGATTGAAGACTTATCATCATTTTTCCGGATTAAGCTTACTAATCCTCTTTGCAGGTTTCCCTGCCGCAAAGAAGGGCATGTACGCAGGCAAAAAATAAAAGCTGAAGAGACATTCATGTGTGCTCCATTGTAACTTTCATCTCACCTAACGACACCTTAGATTTTTTGCAATTTCTTATAAAGAACAAAGCCAACTGGCATTGGCATCCAAAAAGAAAACAAACGATAAAGCAGCGTAACCAGCAGGCTTGTACCAAAAGGAAGATTTAAATGAACAAAAAAATAAGTAAGGCCACCTTCGTAAAGTATCAACGCTCCGGGCGACACAGGCAATAGCGAAACAATTTTTGTAAGCATCAATGCAGTAGCAGCCAGGTAATATGAAACAGGTACTCCCAAGCCGTAAAAGAGTGCAAAAATGGTAAAACTATCTGCAAGGAAAATGAAGATTTGAAGCAGTAAGGCTTCTAATATTTTTAGCTTATAATCAAAAAAAAGTTTCCACGGGTTTTTCATTTTTGTTGAAGGAGACTTTTCTTTTAAAAACTTATCAAGACGCTTTTTGATAAACTTTACTGAGGATATTTTTTTATACAGCCGGTTTGAGAACTTGCTTCTTCCAATGTAGCTCACAAAAAAAGCAAATACACCAAACACCAAAAAACCACCCAGAAGTATTAGAAGAAAGACAGAAGGAATTTTGTATGCTGTAAGGCCAAAAACGCCAACGAAAACAATGATCATTTCACTTGCTGCATAAAAAGTCAGTAATTCAATAACAATAAGTGAAAAAATTTGAGATGCGGAAATCTTCCTCTTAATTAAGAATGAATAAAAAAAAGCATTGCCGCTTATTCCCGCACTTGGAATGGTTTGATTCGCAAACAAAGCCACTATGCTTGCCTGAAAAAAATCCCATATACTGATCGAAACATTAACTTCAAATATTTTTAAAATTCGGCGA
>JBJMLU010000239.1:0-22120 GCA_045805145.1 Flavisolibacter sp.
AAACCGGTAGTGAGCATTGTAGTTTAGGCGTCATTGCGAGCGCAGCGCGGCAATCTCCTTGCAAGCGAAGCGAGCATCAGGCCGAAGACCGCCTTGTAGTACACTGACGAACAGTAAGGCGCTCCAAAACAATGAAACCAGGATCATTCATCAACATCATCGCATATCAAACTGCTCGATACCAGTACTGAACTGTATTCTGTAAAGGCCAGATCGCCTAGTATAACCCAACTGCGAGACAAGCTTAGAGTGACTGTTGTGCCGCGGCCCGGACGTCCCTCCGTAGGCAGGATCCTTGAACTTTTTGTTTACTTTTTCTTTCCAAGAGAAAAAGTAAAAGAAGAATAAAACTTACCAGTGAAGACTGGCTGCCGCTAAAAAAAACTCTCAAAAAAAATTTACCCTGTAAGAAATGGCTGCCTTAAAAAAGATTCTTCAAAAAGACTTCCCTGAAAAGAAACACTGCCTCTAAGAAAATATTCGCAAAAAATCAACCCTATAAAGAAGGACTGTTTCAAAAAAGAGGTTCTTCAAAAAAACAAACAAGTAAAGAGTGTCACCTGTTAGGAAAGAATGTAAAAAATCCAAACCTGCGACACGTATTTCCCTTCAAAAGAAACAGAACTCGCGTCAGCCCCCACCATTTTGCTTTCCCAAAAATTCCCTTACCTTTATTAACCATTTGGTTAAAACACTTGGCCAATGCCGGAAGTCTCCACTGAAAAAAGAATTCTCGACGCGGCACGCAAAGTTTTCCTTGTGAAAGGAATGGATGGTGCCAGAATGCAGGACATTGCCGACGAAGCAGGCATTAATAAAGCCCTGCTCCACTATTATTTCCGAAGCAAGGACAAACTATTTGAACAGATCTTCCTCGACGTAGCCAGCGCCCTGCTCCCCCGCATCTTCGCCATACTGGAATCAGACAGAGGGCTATTCGAAAAGATCGAAAACTTTTGCGACGAATACATCTCGCAGTTGATCGAAACACCCTATGTACCCATCTTCATCCTCAATGAAATCAACCGGCAGCCACAGACCTTCCTGAAAAAAGTTCTGGGAAAGAAAAAACCGCCCCTGCAGAAAATGATCTCACAAATTGATCATGAAGTGCGCGCAGGACAGATCCGCCCCATAGATCCTCTCAGCCTGCTGATGAATATATTGTCGCTCTGCATTTTCCCGTTTCTTGCAGGCCCACTGTTGCAACATGTTTCCAGTATGGACACAAAGGCTTTTCACGCCCTCATGGAAAAAAGAAAAAAAGAAGTACCCCGAATGATCATCGCATCCATTAAAAAATAATGCTCATGCCTCTTCTCAAAAAACAAATTCACTTCCTGTTCGGTCACGCCTTCCTTCTGTTGGTCCTGCTGATGGCAAGTATTTCCACAAGCGCACAGGATGGCGGTCCACTCACAATCTTTGAAGCATTTCGTCTCGCGGATCAGAATTATCCTTTGCTTCATCAAAAGGATCTGATCAGGCAATCGGAAAAATTGAACAGGGAAAACCTTGATGTTTCCTTCCTGCCGCAGTTCAACGTGAATGGTCAGGCCACCTACCAGTCGGATGTCACCCATTTTAATATTCAGATTCCTGGTTTCAAACAACCTTTGATCAGCAAGGATCAGTACAAGCTGGTAGGTGAACTAGATCAGATGGTGTATGATGCAGGAACCACACATTCACAACAGGAGATCCAGGAATTAAATGCCTCGTTGGAAGAAGCCCGCGTGGATGTAGACCTCTATCAGCTGCATACAAGAGTGAGTCAACTTTATTTTGGTATACTGCTGCAAGACCAGCTACTGCAACAAACAGATCTGGTTTTAAAAGATATTCAGGCAGGCATTGATAAAGTGAAGCCGCAGGTTCAGAGCGGTACAGCACTTCGCTCCAGCCTTCAGGTGCTGGAAGTGCAATACCTGCAAACACAACAGAGGTCGGTAGAGATGCGCGCCACAAAAAGAGGATTGGTCAATGCACTTGCTCTCTATGTTGGAAAACCACTTTCGGCATTTACAGTTTTGGAAATTCCGGACCTTCCTGATGCCTCTGATACAGTAGTCCAAAGACCTGAACTGGGACTCTATCAGCGCCAGGTGTCACTGCTCAATGGACAGGAAAAATTGATCCATACAAGAAATCTTCCCAGGGCTTCCGTCTTTTTTCAGGGAGGAATGGGCCGGCCCGGACTCAATTTGTTTTCCAATCAACTCCAGCCTTTTTATATCACAGGACTGAGGTTGAACTGGTCACTGGGTGCGATGTACAACAATGAAAGAGATAGAAAGCTGCTCGATATTCAAAGGCAGACCGTGGACATCCAGCGTTCGGTTTTCCTTCTCAATACGCAGGCGCAGCTTCGTCAGCAGGAGTCCGACATCAGTAAATATGTGGAGCTCATTGCTTCTGATGAAAAGATCATTGACCTGCGACACCAGATCACTATTGCTTCACAGGCACAACTCGAAAATGCGGTGATCACTTCCAACGATTACCTGGTGCAGGTAGACGCGGAAGATGCAGCCCGTCAATCCCTGATCATGCACCGGCTACAATGGCAACAGGCAAAACTCAATGCAGCCCTTACATTGGGCAAACGATAAAAACATTTGTATGAAATCTTTTTTTCCAATATCAATTCTTTTTATTCTTTCCGCCTGTGGAAGGCACCAGGAAAATTTTGATGCCACAGGTACATTTGAAGCCGATGAAGTGGTGGTGTCTTCCCAGCTCTCAGGACAACTCACCAGCTTCCCTCTGGAGGAAGGGGATTCGCTTCGGGCAGGACAAATAGTCGCCACCGTCGATTCGCAGAACCTGGTGCTTCAGAGGGCCCAGGTGAAAGCAACGATCCAAAGCCTCAACGAACGCACAATGGATGTGCAGCCACAGGTGAAGCTCTTGCAACACCAGCTTTCTGTTCAGGAATCACAACTTCAAAATCTTCTTCACGAACGGGACCGCACAGAGAGACTGGTGAAAGCGGATGCTGCAACGGGCAAACAACTTGATGACATGAATGCGCAGGTGGATGTGATGAAAAAGCAAATGGCTACTACGCGACAACAAATTGCAGTACAACGCAACAACACCACCACACAAAACCGAAGTATCCTGAGTGAGAAGGCGCCACTGCGGGAACAGGCAGCGCAGGTGGAGGAACAGATCTCCCGTTCCCGTATAGTCAATCCCGTTAGTGGCACCGTTCTTACCAAGTACGCCGAGCAGGGAGAAGTAACTGCACCGGGAAAAGCATTGTATAAGATCGCTGATCTTTCTTCACTCACGTTGCGCGCCTATGTGAGCGGAAACCAGCTCTCACAGATCCGGCTTAACCAGGAAGTAACCGTACTGGTAGACAAGGGTGCCAATGACTATCGCCATTATCAGGGAAAGATTTACTGGATCTCTGACAAGGCGGAATTCACTCCAAAAACCATTCAGACCAAGGAAGAAAGAGCCAACCTGGTATATGCCGTCAAGATAAGAGTGCCTAATGATGGTTATCTGCGTATCGGCATGTATGGAGAAGTTCAATTCAAAGAAAAATAATAAGACATGGTGTTGGCCGAACAACTGGTGAAGCGGTACAAAAATGGAAAGTCCAGCCTTACAGCGGTAAAAGGCATTTCCTTTAAGGCGGCCGAAGGTGAACTCTTTGGTCTCATTGGTCCGGATGGTGCAGGCAAGACTTCCATTTTTCGCATACTCACGACCCTTTTGCTTCCCGATGGAGGAAGAGCGGAAGTGGACGGGAGCGATGTAGTGAAAGATTTTCTGGAGATCAGAAAAAAGATCGGCTATATGCCAGGCCGCTTCTCTTTGTACCAGGACCTGACCGTGGAAGAGAACCTTCAGTTCTTCGCTACCATTTTCGGCACCAGCATTCAGGAGAATTATAATTTGATCAGGGATATTTATATACAGATCGAACCCTTCAAACAAAGGAAGGCTGGTCAACTTAGCGGAGGTATGAAGCAGAAGCTGGCACTTTGCTGCGCACTCATTCATCGTCCACGTGTGCTCTTTCTGGATGAACCCACCACGGGTGTTGATGCGGTTTCAAGAAAAGAATTCTGGGACATGCTCCAGCAGCTCAAGGCCTCCGGTATCTGCATCCTGGTGTCTACACCTTACATGGATGAAGCATCTCGCTGCGACCTGGTGGCGCTGATCCAAGAAGGCAGCCTGCTTTCGATGGGCACACCTGATCAGGTCAGAAAAGAATTTAATGAGCCTCTGGTGGCTGTGAAAGGAAGTGAAAAATATTCCCTGCTAGGTGTTTTGGAACAGTGTCCCGGTATTGAGCAGGCGTACAGTTTTGGCGAATATCATCATGCGATCTTGAAAAAAGATTTCTCAGAAGGAAAGCTGCAGCACTATCTCGTCGAAAAAGGAATGAAGGAAGTAGAGGTCCGGTCCACTTCTCCCACCATTGAAGATTGTTTTCTCAAACTGATGCAACATGGAAAAGAATGAGTCCCGCCTCATCGTAGCAGAACAGCTCACCAAAAAATTTGGCGGGTTCGTAGCGGTTGATGCTATTTCTTTTGAGGTGAGGCAGGGAGAGATCTTTGGCTTTCTCGGTGCCAATGGTGCGGGCAAAACTACAGCCATGCGCATGCTTTGCGGACTCTCGCTTCCAACTTCAGGCAAAGCAACCATTGCCGGATTTGATGTCTATCGCCAGCGGGAGAAGATCAAGCGCAATATTGGCTACATGAGCCAGAAATTTTCGCTCTATGAAGACCTTACCATCCGCGAGAATATCCGCTTCTATGCAGGCATTTATGGAAAGAGCCGTGCGTTCATCCGGGAAAAAACTCAAAGGGTGTTGCAAGGGTTGAACCTTACCAAAGAAGCCGACCAATTGGTGCGCTCTCTTCCGCTTGGCTGGAAACAGAAGCTGGCTTTTTCTGTGGCGATCTTCCATGAACCCAGACTCGTGTTCCTCGACGAACCCACAGGAGGAGTGGATCCTGTGACCCGTCGCGAATTCTGGAATGCCATTTATGAAGCGGCTGCTGCAGGCATCACGGTATTTGTCACCACACATTATATGGATGAAGCGGAATACTGCGACCGTGTGTCCATTATGGTAGATGGAAAAATCGAAGCATTGGATAGCCCATCGGGATTGAAAAAAACGTACAGGGCCCTTAGTATGGACGAAGTATTTCTACAACTGGCACGAAAGGCGCAGCGCATCGATGCTTAAAACAAAACAATGAAACAGTTCCTTTCTTTTGTACGCAAAGAGTTCCTGCACATTTTTCGTGACCGTCAAACCCTGGTCATTCTCCTGGGCATGCCCCTGGTGCAGATCCTGATCTTTGGGTTTGCACTGACCAACGAAGTAAAAAATGCGCGTTTTGCAGTGGTGGACCATGCGCGGGATAATGCTTCAGCCCAACTGATAGAACAGATCAATGCGAGCCGCTATTTTGATTTGAAACGTGATTTGCAGAACGACGAACAGGTGGAAGATGCATTTCGAAAAGGGGAGATCAAGCTTGCCCTCATCATTCCTCCTTCTTTTGGAAGTGAGCTACAGCACCTCAATCATTCCATAGTGCAGCTCATAGCAGATGCAGCAGACCCCAATACAGCAACCACCCTGAGCAACTATGCTTCAGTGATCATTCATGATTACCAGCAAAGGATTACAAACGATGCAGATCTGCCCTACACCATCCAGGTGCAACAGCGCATGCTTTACAATCCGCAGCTGAAGGGCGCTTATAATTTTGTTCCCGGTGTAATGGCCATGGTGCTTATGCTGGTTTGCACCATGATGACCGCAATTACTATTGTACGTGAAAAGGAAAACGGCACAATGGAAGTGATGCTCGTTTCGCCAGTTCGGCCGCTCAAAATCATCCTCGCGAAGGCCGTACCTTATCTTTTGCTTTCCATCATCAACATCATCACCATTCTTCTTTTAAGTGTGTTCGTGCTGGACGTGCCCATAAGGGGAAATCTTTTCTTGTTACTGGCGGAAGGAACACTTTTTATTATTACCTGTCTTTCTTTTGGCATGCTGATCTCCAATGTAACCGCCTCTCAGCAGACGGCCATGTTCATTTCTTTGGTAGGCATGTTTCTGCCTACAGTGATGCTTAGTGGATTTATGTTTCCCATTGAGAATATGCCCTTGCCGCTCCGCGTGATCTCGAATGTGGTCCCCGCAAAATGGTTCTATATCATTGTCCGCTCTGTGATGATCAAGGGACTGGGATTAGGAACAGTATGGAAAGAAACCCTGATCCTTGCGGGCATGACGCTGGTGCTGTTGGCTGCCAGCATTCGCAATTTTAAAATCAGACTGGCATGAAGACATTGGGATTTTTATTGCAAAAAGAATTTCGCCAGATCTTTCGGGATCCGGCCATCATCCGGATCATTTTTGTGATGCCCGTAATTCAACTCCTTGTTTTGCCGTGGGCAGCAGACTATGAAGTGAAGAATATCCGGCTTGCAGTTGTTGATGCAGACCATAGTGAGTATGCAAGAAGATTTATTCAAAAGGTAACGTCGTCCGGATATTTTTTGCTCGACCAGAATGCTCCTTCCTATCAATCTGCGATGAAGGAGGTGGAACAAGACCGTGCGGATATTGTGCTGCAGATCCCTGTGCATTTTGAAAAAGACCTGGTGAAGGAGGGAAAGGCTCCGCTCTTCCTCGCCGTCAATGCCATCAATGGTGTGAAGGCCTTGCTGGGCGCATCCTATCTGCAGTCGATCATTCAGGACTATAATGGAAGCATTCGACAGGAATGGATTCAGGTACCGAGGTTTTCTCCGGAAACGCAGATCGAAGTTCGCTCGTCCAACTGGTACAATCCGCTGATGAATTATAAATACTTCATGGTGCCGGGAATACTCGTGTTGTTAGTAACGATGGTCGGTTCCTTTTTGGCGGCGCTCAATATTGTAAAAGAAAAGGAGATCGGTACCATTGAACAGATCAACGTGACTCCGGTGAAGAAATATCATTTTATTCTGGGAAAGCTGATTCCATTCTGGGTGCTGGGACTCAGTATTCTCAGTATCGGACTGCTTATTTCCTTTCTTTTCTATGGCATCAGGCCTGCAGGAAGTTTTTTCACCATTTATGTATTTGCGGGAGTATATCTTCTTGCCGTACTGGGATTGGGACTACTGGTGTCCACGTATTGCCGCACGCAACAGCAAGCTATGCTCATTTCTTTTTTCATGATGATGATCTTCATTCTCCTGGGCGGGCTGTACACGCCTATCGAAAGCATGCCGGTCTGGGCTCAATGGATCACGCGTTTCAACCCGGTCAGTTATTTCATTGATGTGATGCGCGGCGTGGTACTCAAAGGAAGCGGGCTATCTGATATTCTTCCGCAGCTTGGAACGATATTGATCTTTGCTTTGATACTAAACGGGTGGGCCGTTGCCCATTACAGGAAAGTGAATTGAGAGTTGAGAGTTGGGATGAGAGATGAGAGATGTGGGATGTGAGGAGAGAGTTCAAAGTTGATAGTTCAAAGTTGATAGTTGAAAGTTGATAGTTGAAAGTTCAAAGTTCAAAGTTGATAGTTGAAAGTTCAAAGTTCATAGTTCAAAGTTCAAAATCGAGGTGTTGAATTTAATAATAAAAACTATTAAGTGGTACGCGATACTGCAAAGAACCCCGCTTAGCGGTGCAGAGATTTGCAAAAACCACTTGAACGCTCTTTGCGGTCCTTTGCGAATCCTCTGCGCTCTTTGCGGTTATTACCACGAGCAACAAGAAGTTCACACTGCCCCTGAAGAACCATAAACCACAAACCACCAGCTCTTAATAGTTCGCACTCAGTATTTGAAGCTGGCTGTCTCTTCGCAGGCTGTCGATGAAAAAACTTTTTGCAAAGGCAAAGACCTCTTTTTCTTCTCCGTTTTTTTTGATGATCACCGGTTGATAGAGTTGCTGGAAAAGTGAGTCATTGAAAATATTTTTCATCGCCTGGTTCTCAAAATTATTCCGATTGAGAAAATCGGCATACTGGAGCCGGCCTTCTTTTTCATTGCCGATCAATTTGGGAAGTATCAGGTCGGGGGCCAACTGATAAAAAACTTCTTTGTTGAATGCTGCGTGATTCTTGATGCCGGTGCGGTTGCCCTTGCTATGACCCATTCTGGTATTGTTCAATCCCATGAGGTCAATGGTTGTGCCCCCGTACTTTAGAGAGAATCCGCCCACTGTTACTACTCCTACCGATGGTCTTGCTCCCTGCCAGATTGTATTGAGCTCACTGGCTGTTTCTCTTCCTTCTGTAGCCAGATAAAATTCATAATTGAGCTGGGTCTTTGGTGTTCCTTTTACATTGTACAAAGAACCCCCGCTCACCAGCACAAAAAAAATGACCAGCGTTAATCCAAGAAGCACCACGGCACTTCTGATCTTTTTTACGATTACCTGGTCGTAAAGAAAAGCGAGGACTGGCAGTCCCCAGGAACAAAGAAGTATGATGCCCTGATAAAAACGAAAGCCTCCAAAATGATCGCCGCCTGTTGCGAAGGGGATAAAAATGGCAATCCAGATCACGATGGTGACGATGATAACCCGCTGCAACATTTCACTCAGCTTATTGAGCGGTGCATCTCTTTTCATCAGCAGCGCCATTTTTCTGTAGCCGATAGTAACGCAGGTCATAGCTACCAGCATCATAGTGATGAGCGGATGGTAGTTGATCAGAAACCGAAGCGCATATTCTGCTCCGCTTCCGATATTGTACAACATTTCGCTCGACACTTTTGCATAATAAGTATTGGGAAAAGGATATCCGAAATATTGAACCCGGAACCAGGTCAGTCCCAGAGAGAGTGCGGTAAGGGCCACAAGGAACACAATGGGAAACAAAAAACTTTTGCGGTATTTCCATTGAATCAAAAAAATGAGAAAGGTGAAACAGGCTGCCCAGGCAAATCCTTCCGGGCGGGTGAGGATCAAAAGAAAACTGGATAGTGCAATGAGAATTTTTTGTGCCAGTGAAAAACCATGATTGCGATGTGCCTGCAACAGCAGAATGACCATGCTGGAGAAAATAAAATTCCACAATCCATTTTCCATCAGGCTCAATACCGACCATACGATGAAGGCAGGCCCGACACAGATAATAAAAAGCGAATAGAAACCAAGAAAGTTTCTTTTAAAAAATGAATCATTCCACACGTCCATTTCTTTTTTTACTTCTTCATATACCAATGTTACAGTGATGCTGGTAAGCAAGAGCAAAAACACCATTAACCCCACCTCAGGATGAGAAGTAAGAAGAAAGAAAGCAGAACAGACCAGCACCCAGAGTAGTGAGGTAAACCCTTCCACTTTTTCACCACCCTGATTGAACACGAATCCATTTCCATGGGCGATGTGTTGGGCATAAGTGAAAAAAATATTGGCATCGTCAATGCCATGGAGTGGCTGGTCGAGATAAAAAAAATCAATTACCGTGAGCGCCAGAACCAATAAAAAAAATATTCCCCAGTGTTTCAAAAAAGACATAAATGGTTTTAGGTAGTCAATTGATTCATTTTGATCCAGTCTTCCAGAAGGGAAAATATGGCGCTGTCTTTATCCATGTCGAATTTTCTTGCAAATAATTTATCGCTTGCTTTAAGTTTTCCGAAATCCTCCGCCCCCAGAATGCGCGGATGACCGGTCTTGGGTCCCGACCAGTCCACATAAACCAGATTGTCCACGATCCTTTCTTTAAAATAAGAATTATATAATATGGTGGAAAAAATAAATTCGTCGGCCCCCCAACAATATTTATAATAGCGGACCAGTTCGGGGTGGCGGTCGATAAAATCCAGGGAATAGTGGACAGCCTCCTTTGAAAGGGTGAACCAGTTGGCCCTGCCAACGATTTTATGTTCGGGAATGGGAAACTTTCTGGGCGGCAGAACGCGGTTCATCCAATTTTCAAGGCGATGCCTGCCAGGGATCTGCCAGTTGATCAAATGATAGTTCCGCACCCGGGAAGCCGCTTCCTTCCATTCCACATCTATAGAGTGGCAGGTAATGAATTCTTTTCCATTTCGATCGCGGATGTAGCGGTAAATATCATCGGCGGAACGAAGGGGAAAATCCTGGGCCGAGATCACATTGATATAGTCATATCCTTTGGGAAGCATCTCCCTGAAACCGTTGATGGTGGCCTGAATGGTGCCATATGCCGCCCAGTACACTTTGGTTCGTTGATGAACCGGGAACACGGTTTTATAATCAAAGAGGTATTGAAAAGGGCTGGCGTCTGATTTTTTATCGATGTGAATGTAAAAATGAAAGGAGGGATGTTGAAGCGCCTTTATCAGTCTTTCCAGCTGTGCGGGATGCCTGTGTGCCAGAATCAAGTGTGCTATCTTCATATCGGTCGCTTGGGTATGGTCGGGAAGATTCAAACATACGGCAATTATCGGGAATCGTCAATTGGAGTCGGGAGGAGTTTACAGTTCAAAGTTCAAAGTTCAAAGTCGGTGAACTACAGAGCAGTTAGTACTACGGGATGGCGCGGGATTGCTTCGCTTCGCTCGCAATGACGTAAACTTTGGTCCTCACTTCGGGTTGCACGCTGGTTTTTTGTGTGAGGGCCTAAAGCCTTCACTCATAATTAAAGCCAATTGATAGCTTAAGGCAAGCACTGAAATCAAGATGGACTTCGAACCCAGTAAACGTCATTGCGAGCGAAGCGAAGCAATCCCGCGCCAACCTATAGTACTAACTGCTCTGTAGTTCACCGACTTTGAACTTTGAACTCTGAACTTTGAACTCCCAATCCAACTCCGAACTTTTTTAACTACTTTGCTTCCTGGTTTCACCCTTTAATCCCCTTCAATGGCAAACAAAAATATTGTGATTGCCCCTTGTGGAAACAGAGCCCATCTTTTTAAAGACCGATGGCTACAATTCAAGGAAGAGAAAGAATTTGATCTTTGCCTTCTCTTTTATCACGAACAAATCAACAATCCTTCTTTGTATCAGGAAGTGGACTATTTCTTTCACCTGAAAGATTTTAAGTACCACATGCTGTACAATCTGTTCACGAATGTGAAACCTGAATGGCTCCAGCAGTATGAATATTTTTATTTCCTCGACGATGACATCGAGATCAATACGCGTGAGATCAATTCCATTTTTTTATTGAGCCGTGCTTTTCAAAGCTCCATCAGTCAGGCAGCACTCACACATGATTCTTTTTGCAGCTGGAAAATGTTTCGGCAGCAAAAAAATAGTTTCTGTCGTTTTGTTGGACAGATTGAAGTGATGGCTCCGCTCTTTCACCGCGATGCCTTGATCAAGTGTCTTCCTTCCTTCGTTGGAAACCGTTCGAGTTGGGGCGTGGATTCAGTGTGGTCAAAAATTCTTGACTATCCAAAGGACAAACTCATTGTGTTCGATACCGTACTTATGCGGCACACTCAGCCCGTGGGAGGGGGGGAATTGTATCAGAAAATTGGAATAGATCCACACGAAGACTGGAATGCAGTAGTAAAAAAATTTAATGCGAAGAAGCACAATTACCAGGAGTACGGAAGACTGCAGCTCGTAAATGATCGAAGCAACCGGGTAAAATTCCTGTACTATAAATTGGGAGAATCCCTCGCGAGAATCAGACAGTCCTGGCGCAATTATGATCTGCCATCAAGGATCGAGAGCAAAAAAAATAAATGGCTGAAAAAAACGGCTACACATTCCTGAGTATAATTACTTAAGCCATTCATAAAGAGAACCAATAGACCTCCGGTTTTATCCTCTGAAAATTTACTTAGGCTGGTATTTGAAGTATATTTAACTTAGCTACGTTGTGTAGTGATTGGAACTTTTTCCCAATTACAAAAGGATAAAAAGGATTTACACAGGTAAGTCTTGTGTTTCTGCAAAATTTCGTTCCGGGTTAGAAAACAAAGGATCCATTCCTGAAAGAACCAGTCCAAGTGACCCTGGAATTTGAAGTTTTATGCTTAAACCAAAAACTGACTGTAATGTGCTGGCCTTTCTTGTCCCTAGTAAAGAGGAGACCTTCCAATAGTATATCCAGATATCCAGAACCAAATCCAGGTAATCTATGAAAACCCAAAGAGTTCTTCTCTTCATGGTGCTATATGCTGCCATGAACCTGACAGGCTTTTCCCAAAGCACTATTGGTCGGCAAAATGTTGACCAATATCCAACTCAGGCCTGGGGCGTTCCCACTTACGGATTAACCTGGCTTCCCACCGATTATAATAGTACAACGACTAAATATCCACTGATCATTTTTCTTCACGGTTCAGGCGAAGGAGGTGATGGTGTAGGTGGATTGTGGAACTTACTTACGTATGGCCTTCCCCGTGAGATCTCAAATGGATGGAACGCAGAGGCTGTAAATCCCACAGACGGTAAGAATTATAAATTCATTGTTGTTTCCCCCCAAGCTCCCTCTGCTGCGCACTGGTCCTATGCCTGGGGTACCATTCAATGGGTTTTGAAAGACGTCGAGAGCCGATACCGCATCGACACCACTCGCGTTTATGTTACCGGTCTTTCTGCAGGTGGTGCCGGTAGCTGGTCTTGTGTGACCAATGGTCCTGATGCTGCGAAAAAATTTCCTGCTATCGTTCCGGTGAGTTCAGCCGGTACCAATTCCACTGCTGAAGCAGACCAGATTCCGCTGGTAGGCGGTACTTATGGATCAAGAGTGTGGAGCATAACCGGTGCCAACGACGCCTGGCTGGCCTTTGCCACTAATGCAACTAATTCATATAATAATGCTATACCCGCTCCAACGACTCCGGCGCTGCTGACCGCAGTTCCAGGAGCAGGTCACGACCCGGGTGTCTGGAACGTAGTGTACAGCCCCAACTGGAGAAGCAATGCCATCAACATGAATATGTATGAGTGGATGCTACAGTACCAGAGAAACACCACGGCTCCCTCTGCCAATGCCGGCGCTAATCAAACCATTACACTTCCCACCAATCAGGTTACATTCAATGGATCGGGAACGGCTGGTACTGGTAATAGCATTATCGGCTATGCATGGACGTTGGTGTCAGGTCCTGCATCATATAATATTGTATCGCCCTCTTCTGCTTCAACTCAGGTAAATTCTCTGGTGCAGGGAACTTATGTATTTAGACTAACGGTTACGGATAACCTTAATGCGACTGCTACTTCCGATGTGACAGTCACGGTTAATCCTATTCCCAATTTGCCACCAGTAGCAAATGCCGGCGCCGACCAATACCTTACCCTTCCATTGAATTCGGCAACAATCAATGGAAGCGGAACGGATGCCGATGGCACCATTGCTTCCTATTTGTGGACAAAACTTTCAGGGCCTTCTACTTATACGCTTACAAATGCCACCTCTGCCCAGGCAAACGTTACAGGCATGGTTCAGGGAACTTACCTTTTTGTATTACAGGTAACTGATAATGGCGGAGCCATTGGAAAAGACACCATGGCGATTGTTGTAAACCCCGCGCCTAATATTCCCCCGGTTGCCCATGCAGGTGCAGATCAAACCATCACACTTCCCATCAATACCGTTACGCTCAATGGAACAGGAACCGATGTGGATGGGACAATAAGTTCTTACCAGTGGACAAAGATCTCTGGTCCCACTTGCACCATCGTAACTGCTACCAGTGCACTGACTAATGTGAATAGCATGCTTCAGGGTGTGTATCAATTTGAATTAAGGGTCACCGATAATTCTGGTGCATCAGCAAAGGATACAGTTGCTGTTACTGTGAATGCTGCACCCAATGTTCCTCCTGTTGCTTTGGCTGGTGCCGATCAAATAATTACTCTTCCCACCAATACGGTAACACTGAACGGATCAGGAACCGATGCCGATGGAACGATTAGTGCCTATCAATGGACAAAAATTTCTGGTCCAGCTTGTACCATCGCAAGCGCCACGAGTACGCAGACGAGCATCAACAATATGCTTCAGGGTGTTTATCTTTTTGAACTAAAGGTTACAGATAATTCAGGAGCTTTCGCAAAGGATACAGTTGCTGTTACGGTGAACGCTGCACCCAACGTGCCGCCGGTAGCCAATGCAGGAGCCGATCAAAATATTACCCTGCCTGTTTCCTCTGTAAATGTTTCGGGAACAGGAACTGATGTGGATGGAACAATTGCAGCATATGCCTGGACAAAAATTTCAGGACCTGCTACGTTTAACATTGCGACACCTTCACAAGCAGCAACTCTGATCAATGGTCTCGTGCAGGGTGTTTATCAATTTGAATTGAAAGTAACCGACAACCTCGGTGCTATAGGAAAGGATACGCTCATCATCACCGTGAATGCTGCTGCCAATCTCCCTCCGCAGGCTAATGCAGGAGTAGATCAGGTGATCACCCTTCCTTTGAATACAACGAATTTATCGGGAAGCGGAACAGACGCCGATGGAAGCATTGCTTCTTATCAGTGGACAAAGATCTCCGGCCCTGTTTCCTTTACCATCGCTAGTCCTGCAACTGCATCCACGGGTGTAAACAATCTGGTGCAAGGTGTTTATCTTTTTGAATTAAAACTAACGGACAACCGGGGTGCAATTGGCAAGGACACAGTAAGTGTTACCGTGAATGCAGCGCCTGTAAATATTCCACCGGTGGCGAATGCCGGTGCTGATCAAAATATTGTTCTTCCCATCAACAACATTAGCCTGACAGGTAGTGGAACAGATGTTGACGGAACCATCGCTGCTTACCAGTGGTCCTTGCTCACCGGACCAGCAGGATGCATCATTACTTCACCCAGCCAGTCTCAGACACAGGTGAACAACCTGGTTCAGGGTAATTATCGTTTTGTGTTCGCTGTTACAGATAACAGCGGCGCTACTGCAACTGATACCATGAGTGTATCGGTTACTTCATCGCCGAACATTCCTCCCCTTGCACACGCAGGCAACGATCAATTCATTACCCTTCCGCTGGATAGTGTTTGGTTCAACGGATCTGCATCAGACACGGATGGCAGCATTGTTTCCTATCAGTGGACGAAGATCAGCGGACCTGCTTCTTTTGTTATTGCAAATCCTTTGCAGGCACAAACGGAGATCACTCAACTGACCGCGGGCGTGTATGCTTTTGAATTCAGTGCCACCGATAATAATGGAAGCACCGCGAAAGATACTGTGCTCGTTACAGTAACTGCCGCGGCAAATATTCCACCAACAGCCAATGCAGGACCTGATACATTCATCACACTTCCTGCTGACAGCATCCTGCTTGCAGGTAGTGGCACAGATGTGGATGGAACCATCACCAGCTATTCATGGAGAAAGATCAGTGGACCTTCATCATACCTCTTTACAGATTCATCTGCTTCCCAAACCTGGGTTGCACAACTAACAGCAGGTGTCTATCAATTTGAACTCACCGTTACAGACAACCAGGGGGCTTCATCCTCAGATACCATACAAGTCACGGTGAATGCGCATCTCAACCTTGCTCCGGTAGTATATGCAGGAGCTGATACATCCATCACAATGCCTGTAGATTCCTTGTTGCTCAATGGAACCGGCGGCGATACCGATGGACAGATCGTAAGCTGGAGCTGGAGTAAGGTTTCGGGCCCTGCGCAATATGTAATTGATTCACCATCGAAGGCGCAGACCATACTCACGCACCTGATGCCTGGCGTTTATCAGTTTGAGCTGATGGCAACGGATGATGGCGGTGCCGTCGCGAGAGACAGCATTACCATTGTTGTGAGTCCTCAAACCACCGTTCAATGTAATGGTGTGAAAAGATACATCGTGCCCGGTGGTGATGGCGGTCGCTATTACAGCGCGGTGGATACTACATCGGTGTGGTATACGCCTATTCATGCGGGTGATACACTTGTTTTGAAAGCTCAGTATTCATGGAGTTATTTTTCACTGGAAAATTATTCTGGTACTGCAGCCTGTCCTATCGTCATCACCAATGAGGGCGGACAAGTGTGGATGACTGCAGGTATCGAAACCAAGAGCTGCCGTTATATGAAGATCACCGGTAGTGGTGACTCCAATACTTATTATGGATTCAGAATTTACAACCCGGGTTCCGATGGTGGTGGCGTGGCATTAAGCATCCAGGGTAAGTCGAGAGTAGTGGAAGTGGAAAGAGTGGATGTCTATAAAAAGACCTATGGTGCCTGGGCAAAACAGGATCCTCTTTGTGACCAGTCGTTCAATTATCCCAACTGGGTAATGGACAGCATCGAGATTCACCATTGCCGTTTTAAAAATATTGGACAGGATTGTATCTATGCAGGTAACACAGATCCTCTTGGTAAACGTGATACCTGGTGTGGTAGTGTGGTGCAACATTTCATTCCAATGCGCCTGTCGAACATCAACATTCACCACCTGATTATTGATAGCTGTAATAGAACAGGTATCCAATTATCGGGCGCCGACCAGGGATACAATCAGATCCACGACAACCATATTACCCGTTGTGGTTACGAATACAACCAGCAGCAGGGTACCGGTATTTCCATTGGTGGAATGACCAAGAACTGTCATGTCTACAACAATACCATCAGCAATACATTCATCTATGGTATCCTCGACTTTGGTGCCGGTGTGGATTATATCGAGAACAATACGATCGATTCATCGGGTTGGCTCGATGGTGTGCCCAACACCATTTCAAGACCTGTGAACATTCTGGCCAGCACCAAGGAAACCATTCCATTTGATAGTTCAACTGTTATCATCCGCTTCAACAAACTGGGAGCGAATGCAACGACCGATAGTACCAATCTTGCCCTTGTAGTATGGGGACCACCCACATGGACCGTAAACAATGTGGTGTGCAGCAATACCAAATTAAATGGAACACCTGCACTGCTTTCAATTGACAAGACCGTGCATTATATCAACGATTGTAGCATTGGTCTTCCCAATATGCCGCCAACAGCGTACGCAGGAGCGAACTTTAAGCTCAATCCTCCAGCTACCGATACGGTGCTGCGTGGAAGTGGTTCCGATCCTGATGGTGTAATCGTTTCTTATCATTGGACCAAGATCAACGGACCTTCTCAATATACCATTGCGAGTCCGGACAGTGCCACCACTGCCATTTCAAATCTTGTGCAGGGTGTCTATGTCTTCCGTCTCACCGTGATGGACAACGATAGTCTTGTTGGTACTGATGATATTCAGGTGAGTGTGGCCCCAGTGAATGTGCCGCCTATCGCTAATGCAGGACCAAATCAGATATTATACCTGCCTGCCAATAGCGTAACCATGAATGGAAGCGCGGTTGATCCTGATGGAGTGATCACCAGTTATCTATGGACAAAAGTTTCAGGGCCTGCTTCCAGTTCAATCGTTAATGCCGCTAACCCGCAAACCCAGATCAGTGGCCTTGTTCAGGGCAGCTACCAGTTTGAACTAAGAGTAACCGACGACAATGGTGCGATAGACTGCGATACAATGACCGTTACAGTGTACGCAGCTCCGCCGCCCACTAATATTGCTCCTGTGGCCCATGCAGGTGCCGACCAGGTGCTGACATTGCCTAATGATATTGCACAACTCAATGGTAGTGGAACTGATGCCGATGGAAGTATTGCTTCTTTTCAGTGGACAAAGATCAGCGGCCCGATTCCGTATATGTTTAGCAATGCAACTCAAGGCCAGACTACAGTAAGTAATTTGATCCAGGGAACTTATCTCTTCGTTCTCACGGTAACCGACAACCAGGGTGCAAGGGGCAGTGATACCGTTATGGTAACTGTGAACCCGCAACCAAATGTGCCTCCAGTGGCTCATGCCGGAGCAGACCAGACCATCACGCTTCCTGTGAACTCTGTGGTGCTCAGTGGAAGTGGAACCGATGTGGATGGAAGCATTGTATCGTATCAGTGGACGAAGATCAGCGGACCTGTTTCATTTACCAATGTAAGTGGAGCTAGTGCACAGACGAATGTAAACAACCTGACACAAGGCGTATATCTGTTTGAATTGCGCGTAGCAGACAACAATGGAGCACTGGGTAGAGATACAGTGAAGATCACAGTGAACGCAGCGATCAATGTTCCACCTGTTGCTCATGCAGGTGCAGATCAAACCATCACGCTGCCGGTAAATTCGGTAACGCTGAATGGAAGTGGAACAGATGCTGACGGAACGATCAGTTCTTATCAGTGGTCCATGATCTCCGGACCTGCCAGTTATGTGATTGTCTCTGGCGGTCAGGCACAGACGCAAATCAATGGACTGATCCAGGGTATTTATAAATTTGAATTAACAGTAAAAGATAACAGCGGCGCTTCTGCAAAAGATACGGTGATGGTTACAGTGAATGCTGCTGTGCCTCCTGCCAATCTTGTTCCGGTGGCCCATGCAGGAAATGACCAGCTGATCACATTACCGCAGAACAAAGCAACCTTGACTGGTTCGGGCACAGATGCTGATGGAAGCATTGTTTCTTATCAGTGGACTAAGATCTCTGGCCCTGCTGCAAACATTGCTACTGCTTCATCTGCTCAAACGGATGTCACCAACCTGGTCCAGGGTGTGTACCAGTTTGAATTGAAGGTGACCGATAATCAGGGCGCTTCAGGTAAGGACACAGTTAATGTTACTGTAATCCCTGCTTCGGCTCCGGATAATATTCTGCCAGTTGCCCATGCAGGTGCCGATCAGACGATTACCCTGCCAACCGATGTAGTAACCCTCAATGGAATTGGTACCGATGTGGATGGAACGATTACCGCTTACAGCTGGACCAAGATATCCGGGCCTATTGCAGGCAATATCTTATCGCCCTCACAGGCATTGACGGCTGTAAATAGTCTTGCCGCAGGTGTCTATACATTTGAATTGAAGGTAACCGATAACATGGGTGCAACAGGAAGAGATACAGTGAAGGTTACGGTGTTAGAACAACCACCAACCAGTTCCAGTGCCATCATCTATCCGAATCCGGTTACAACCATTCTGAATGTGCGCATCAATGCGGTTACCCACCGCAACCTCACAGAGATCACGATCTATGATGCCAAAGGTGCCCGCGTATATCAGGAAGAATTCCTGAGAACACAACAGGTGGTAGTCAGACAAATCAATGTGTCCAAGCTTCTGCCTGGAGCCTACGTGATTGTGATCGGTGTAGACATTAATACGGACATCACGCTAAAGTTTGTAAAAGAATAAACGAGATGATTTTTTAAAAAGGCTGCTTGTGAGAGCAGCCTTTTTTTTGCGAGTAAGTTTCACGCCAACCTGCCTGCCGGCAGGCGAGGGACGCAAAGTGTTGAAGACGCACGGAATTTTTTAATTGCTACGCCTTGCGGCCCTTTGCGCCCCGGCGTTAGCCGGGTTCGCGTTCTCTGCGGTTATATCGCCACATAACCAAATGATTGAACGAATCAGTAGTGCACTTCAATTCAATCGACGTTTATTTTTTGACTTTTACTTTGATTGTTTTGTTATGCTTATTTCTTGATCTGTGAAATCTGTGATCCAATTCACGATGACGGCCGACCGCCCAACACTTCTGTATAAATCTTCTCAATCTCTCTTGTCATTTTTTCCGCATTGAATTTTTGCGAAACAGTAGCTCTTGCCTGTTGTTGAAACTGTTTTCTTTTTTCTTCATCTCTGCTCAATGAAACCAGGGCCTTTGCAAGATTGGATACAAGATCATCGGTCTCCACAAGCCATCCGTTTTCATCGTGACGAATGATTTCGCTGGTGCCATCAACCTTTGAAGCAATAATGGCCTTGCCCATGGCCATGGCCTCCAAAAGCCCGATTGGCAGGCCTTCCCAGAGGGAAGGGAGGACAAAGATGTCAGCAGCAGACAATACATCCGGCACATCCTGCCTGAATTTTTCCAGGGTAATTTTTTCTTTGATCCCAAGTGTTTCAATTAGTTTGACCGCATCTTCTTTCTGATCACCATCACCCACCATCAGCAAATGCATGTCAGCCAATTGAGGAAGTGCTTGCGCGAATGCGCGGATCAGGGATAATGGTTGCTTGTGCGTCGTGAACCGCGCCACAAAAACAACAAGCAAAACATCCCGGGCAATTCCAAGTTCGGTACGAATATCCCGGTGCGAAATATCAGGATTGAATTTCTTCAAATCAATTCCATTGTTGACCACTACGGATTGAAAAGAGGAGATCACATCCTTACCAGTTTGCTGGTTGGAAGCAGATACAGAAATGTTCAGATTGGAATGAGAAGTGAGATAACGTTCACCAAGAATGCGGATTTTTTTTACCAGCGGATTCTGGTCCGGGTGGAAGGACCAGCCATGAACTGTGTACACCACTGGAATGTTCAGCGACCTGGATGCCCACAATACATTGGAATTGGCCCTCGTGCCATGCGCATGTACCAGCTGCACTTTTTGTTCTTTGATAAATTGTTTCACCTTCCTCCATTTGCGCACATCGAAGGGGAGTGTGGTAGGAATAATGAATGTAGGAACCTGCATTTTTTTCAACCGGTCTACCATGGGTCCATCAGTAAATGAAAGCACCACCGGTTCAAACTGTGATTTGTCGAGATTTTCTACGAGACTAAGCAAATGCGATTCTCCCCCGCCGATCTGTCCCTGGCGGATGCATTCAAGCACCTTTATTTTTTCTGACATGAAGTGCAGATTAAACGACTGCCTGCTTTTTTACCTGCCAGCCATCGGGAAGCTTTTCGGTGATCTCGATATTATCGAACTCCTGGCTCTGGCGGGCTCCTACTTTCTTTGCCCAGGCAGCCATGCGACGAATACCTTCTTTGAGGTCTACACCTGAACCCTTTCCAAAAATTTTATGAGCCTTTCCGTGATCTGAATAAGCATGCAACACTTCATTGCGTGCATTGAGATATTTGATATTGGGTTCAACACCAAATTCCGCACTCACTACTTGTGCCAGTTCATTCACCGTATAAGGTTTGTCCGCACCAATATTGAAGATCTGATTATAAGAATCCGGAATGTTGACCGACTGCGCAATGGGAATGGCTACATCATCAATATAACTAAAGGCCCTGGTCTGACTGCCATCACCGAAAATGGTCAGTTGTTTTCCCTGCATGATCTGGTTCATGAAAATGCCGATCACATTGCGGTACTTGTCGCCGATGTTTTGATTCTCACCATATACATTGTGCGGACGGAAGACCACATAATTCAGTCCAAACATTTCGTGAGCGGCCCTGAGGTCCATTTCAACAGCATATTTAGAAACACCATAAGGATCTTCGGGTTGAGGTACGGTGTTTTCAGTCATTGGCAATTGTCCTGCACCATAAACAGCAATGGAAGAAGTAAACACAAAACATTTCACCTTGTGCTTGATCGATTCATTAATCAGATTGATACTGCCAACAAGGTTATTGTTATAATTGAAGCGACGAATGAAATGCGACAGTCCCTCTGCTGCATAGGCGGCGAGGTGATATACGTAATCGAATTGATACTGGTTAAAAAGTTCTTCCACCAGGGTTTCATCATACACACTTCCTTTTACGAAGCTGACGCCTTCGGGAAGATGGTCCTCAAATCCTCCACTGAGGTCATCGAGCACCACTACTTTAAATCCCATGTTCAGACAATGGCGGGCTACGTGGGATGCAATGAATCCTGCGCCCCCGGTTACCAGTACAGTCGTTTTCATATACAGTGTTTAAATTAAAATGATGTTTATAATTTTTCGATCCATTGATTGTACCAGAGCTGGAACATCAGCACCTGCCACAATTTTTGATAATTCACTTTTTTATCAGCAAGATATTCGTCGCGCAGTTTGATGATCGGTGCATGATCGAATACACCGGTCTTCGAGAGACTGCTTTCACTCAAATAATATTTGAGTTGTTCTTTCAGGTCTTCGCGGAACCAGACCATCAGTGGTGCAATAAAAGGTTTCTTGGGTCTTTCCATCAACTCTTTTGGAATGTAACGATGCACCACCTGTTTCAACAGCCATTTGTTCACACCATTCCTGATCTTGAATGAAGAGGGAAGCAGTGAAAGATGTTCAATGAGACGATGATCGAGCATCGGTTCTCTTCCTTCCAGACTCACCGACATCGTAGCCCTGTCTACTTTCACGAGGTTGTTGTCGACCAAAAAAGTTTTGTAATCAATGGC
>JBJMLU010000240.1:0-13068 GCA_045805145.1 Flavisolibacter sp.
CCGTGAATGCATCCCTGTGGTTACCCGGACTGAATCCTTTTCAACCGAAAATTTTAAATGGAAGAATTGATGACGGTGCACACTTCCAATCAAAGGATTCGCTTTCTTTTCCGCTGGCACCAGATTTCCGGATCTATGCACGCGGAGCTTCCGATGATAAAGCAGGTGTGATGGCCATTCTTCAGGCGATTGATGGTATCAAAAAAAATTCGCTCCAACCTTCCTGCAACATCAAATTCTTTTTTGAAGGAGAAGAGGAACAGGGATCCACCCATCTTTGGCAAATCCTTCAAAAATATCATTCTCTATTGCAGTCCGACCTCTGGATCATTTGTGATGGACCTGTGCACCAGTCGGGATACAAGCAACTGGTTTTTGGCGCAAGAGGGGATACGCATGTGACTCTGAAAATATACGGTCCAAAGAATCCTCTTCATAGTGGACATTACGGAAACTGGGTTCCCAATCCGGTGATGGAGCTCTCGAAACTTCTGGCTTCCATGAAAGATGATGAAGGAAGAGTAACTATCAAGGGTTTTTACAGCGATGTGGTCCTTCTTACTGCTACTGAAAAACAGGCGCTCGCTTCCGTTCCCGATGTAGATGCGGAATTGAAAAAAAAGATCGGATTTGCTTCGGAGGAAATGAAAGGAAAAAATCTGCAAGAAGCCATCAACCTTCCTTCACTGAACATCAATGGCATTGAAAGCTCCAATGTGGGCACGATCCAGGCCAATGTGATTCCGGTTTCCGCAACTGCGGTCATTGATCTCCGTTTGGTGTTGGGCAATGACTGGAAACGCCAGCAACAAAAACTGATTGATCATATTAGGGCGCAAGGTTTTTATGTCACTGATCATCCACCCACGGATGAAGAGCGAAATAAATATCGAAAGATCGTCCAGGTAACCAGAAGCACAGGTGATAATGCAAGGCGAACTTCCATGGACTGGCCTATTGCAAAAAATGTAGTGGCCGCACTTCAACAAACTACCGATCATCCTTTGCTGCGCATTCCAACACTCGGAGGTAGTCTTCCACTTGACGCACTGGAAAGCAGCATTGGCGCCAGGACGCTGATCGTTCCCATTGCCAATTACGACAACAACCAGCATGCGGAAAATGAGAACATACGGGTACAGAATTTTTTTGAAGGCATCGACATGATGGCTTCGATTATGCTGATGAAATGGTGATATGGCAAAGAAACTGATCGTCATCGGCGGTGGGGCAGCGGGCTTTTTTTGTGCGGTGAATGCGGCACGATTGTGCAAAGAGCTGGAAGTAATTATTTTGGAAAAGACCACCAAGCTATTATCCAAAGTCAGGATCTCGGGCGGGGGAAGGTGCAATGTCACGCATGCGCTTTTTGACATTACAGACATGAGCCGGCTTTATCCACGCGGACAGAATTTTGTCAAAAAAACCTTTCACCAGTTTTTTACAACAGACACTATTGAATGGTTCGAAGAAAGAGGCGTTCCACTCAAAACGGAAGAAGACGGAAGGATGTTTCCGGTGAGCGATTCTTCCGGGTCCATTATCGATTGCCTGATGCGTGAAGCAAATACTTATCAGGTGCAGATCCGAATGAATACTGAGGTAAAAAAAATCTCCAAAGAAGATTCAGGATTTATCCTTCACAACAACCGCGATGAACTGCTTCATGCAGATTTTATCTGCATCGCCTGTGGTGGTTATCCGAAGTCTTCCATGTTTGAGTGGTTGCGCAGCCTGGGTCACGCCATTGCCGAACCTGTGCCTTCGCTTTTTACTTTCAATATTCCACAGCATCCCATTACAAAACTGATGGGCGTAAGCGTGGACAGAGCCAGGGTAAAAATTGAAGGAACAAAATTATCGGAGCAAGGACCACTGCTCATCACACACTGGGGATTGAGCGGTCCGGCCGTATTACGACTGAGCGCCTGGGGAGCGCGGGAACTTGCATCAAAAAATTATGCATTTAAAGTTCATGTCAACTGGCTTGCGGATCTTCAAGAGCAACAACTAAAAGAATTGTTTCAACAGTTCAGACAACTCTCACCATCAAAAAAAATCAGCAACCAGAATTTTGAACACCTGCCTTCGAGGTTGTGGTTGTTTCTATTGCAGCAATCTGGAATTGAAGAAGACGCGCGCATTACAGAACTTACATCCAAACAGGAGAACACACTCATTCGACATCTTCTGGATAGTGTGTATGAAGTGCAGGGAAAGACCACCTTCAAGGAAGAATTTGTAACAGCTGGCGGCATTGAGTTAAGCGAAGTGGATGCGAACACCATGATGAGCAAAAAAATTCCTGATCTCTATTTCGCAGGAGAGGTGTTGGATGTGGATGGCATCACAGGCGGATTTAATTTTCAGCATGCCTGGACGAGCGGATGGATTGCAGCGAAGAATATTGCGGAGAGAGTTGGTAGTTGATAGTTGATAGTTGATGGCTGTTAGCGGATATATTTCGCAGGCCAATGTTGGAAGGGAACAAAATGAGTTTATGAACCGCGAAGAGCGCAGAGAACGCAGAATGGATACTATAAAAGATCTTGCTTGCGCACTTTGCGCACTTTGCGTTTAAATTTCTTATTTACCAATAAATCTCTTTATCCAACCCACCATTTCACACTCCGGAATATTTGCCGAATAGAATTCCTTCCGTACCTGCCTGCCGGCAGGCAGGAAACTGTGCGACGCAACCGGGGTTCATAGTAGCAATTAGCCGGGTATCTAATCTTTCAATCAATTAAACGCTTACCCTTTTTAAAATCTTCTTTTGCCATCTCCGAATTCTTCCCCGACCTGAAGAGAACTCAAGATTGAAGTGATGGTTAGGAGATCAGCGGCAGTACTACTGTCAGCTGCTCTTGCCACGCTCGCTTGTGCGGTAGGTAATTCTGTTGAGCAAATTCGATCCTCACTAACTGATTGCTGTCAGGTTCAAATGCCCACCAGCGTACTTCTTTTTAATTGCCCTTACTTAATTAAGAGAGCGATAGGTTTCTGAACTGCCTAATATTTTAAGCCCGTATATAATTTTTCTATCATTCTAAATAAAAACCGCCTCAACAGAACCACAAACTACTAACTACCAACTATCAACTATCAACTATCAACAACCCTATAATTCCCAGACATATCCCGGCATTTTACAGACCCAAATAATAACAAAAATCTATGCCTCCCGGACCTTCAACTCCGGCATAAAAACCTATATTTGCCGCCCGGATAAAACCCCGGAATTTTTATGGAAGAAAATCAAATTATTCACCCAAACGCTGAAGGACAGGAGCAGGACCAGGCATCAGATGCCGGTACCGCTGCAGCGATATCAAATTTGCCTGTCCAGGAGCCTGTTGCGGAAACCGTAGCAGCGCATGATGATTTTGACTGGAGCATTGACAAGCGCAATGTGGCCAGCTATACAAGAGACGAAAAAGAAAAGTACGACAAAGTCTATGAAGGCACCTTCGTACAACTCAATGACGGAGAAATGATCCGCGGCGTCGTGGTGGGCATCACCAAGACCGACGTAGTCCTGAACATCGGATTTAAATCTGATGGACTTGTTTCCCTCAATGAATTCCGCGATACGCCCGGTCTGAAGATCGGAGACGAAGTGGAAGTAATGGTCGTGGAAAAAGAAGACCGCGACGGCAACCTCAATCTGAGTCGCAAACAGGCAAGGATCACCAGGGCCTGGGAACGCATTGTGGAAGTTCACAAGACCGGCGAAATTGTTACCGGTACCGTTACCAGCAAAACCAAGGGTGGCTTGATCGTGGATGTGTTCGGAATGGAAACCTTCCTGCCCGGATCACAGATCGATGTTAAACCGGTTACCGACTACGACCAGTTTGTAGGAAAGACCATGGAGTTCAAAGTGGTGAAGATCAACGAAGCCATCAAGAACGCAGTGGTATCACACAAAGCACTTATCGAAAGCGATATCGAAGCACAACGCGCGCTCATTATCGGAAAGCTGGAAAAAGGCCAGGTGCTGGAAGGAACTGTAAAGAACATCACCGACTTCGGTGCCTTTATGGATCTCGGCGGTCTGGACGGACTTCTGTATATCACCGATATTTCATGGGGAAGGATCAACCACCCAAGTGAAGTGTTGAAGCTGGATCAGAAAGTAAATGTGGTGGTATTGGATTTTGACGACGAGAAAAAACGTATCTCTCTTGGATTGAAACAACTCACGCCGCATCCCTGGGATGTGCTGCCTGAGAATATCCAGGAAGGACATATCGTTAAAGGTCGCGTAGTGAACATCGAAGACTACGGTGCATTCCTTGAAATTCTTCCCGGTGTGGAAGGACTGGTGCACGTATCAGAGATCACCTGGGCCAATACACCGATCAATGCCAAAGAATTCTTCAAGCTCGGTGATGAATACGAAGCAAAAGTGGTTACACTAGACAAGTCGAATCGCAAGATGAGTCTTTCTATCAAACAACTTTCTGCAGATCCATGGAGCAATATCGAAACCAAGTTCCCCGAAGGAAGCCGTCATACAGGCGTGGTGAAGAATATTACTCCGTATGGTGTGTTTGTTGAACTGACTACAGGCATTGGTGGTATGATCCATATCTCCGACCTGAGCTGGCTCAAACGCTTCAATCACCCGAGTGAATACACGAAAGTGGGTGAGAACATTGAAGTGATGATCCTAGGTATTGACAAGGACAACCGCAAATTGCAGCTTGGACATAAACAATTAGAAGAAGATCCCTGGAACAGCCTGCAGGATACATTTGCTGTGGGTTCCATTCACGAGGGTACGGTATTGCGCAGAGATGACAAGGGCGCGATCGTTCAACTTCCTTATGGACTGGAAGGCTTTGCCCCCAACCGACATCTGGCAAAAGAAGATGGAAAGAGCGTGAGCGCAGAAGAAACTGCTCCCTTCATGGTGATCGAGTTCGATCGCAATGAGAAGAGGATCGTTATCTCTCATTCAAGGATCTGGGAACAGGCAAGGAATGAAGAGAAAGACGCAGCACGCAAGGAAGCAAGGGTTGATGCCGACAAGACCAAGAAAGCCGTGAAGAGCTTGCAAAGCAAGGTAGAGAAGCCAACCCTGGGCGACCTGGGTGCATTGGCGCAGATCAAGCAAAGACTGCAACAGGAAGAGAAAGGCACTCAGAATCCTGAACAGCCAGAGTAAGTATCGTTCTTCTTTGAATCAGATAATTGAAGTCCCGCATCTGCGGGACTTTTTTTGGTACCATCATGTACAGCTACGAGCGGTGAGCTGAGAGCTGTGAGAAATTTTGCTTTGAAGTAGTGAACACATTGAAGTTCGCTAAACGGGACATAGCTCTTAGTTTTCTATAAAGTTCTCAAAGCGCTCCGCTCGCAACTCACAGCCGTATTCCCAACTACAGCAATGAAAAAACCACACTGACATCAAATTTGAGTTTGATCTTTCGAAAATCAACCGATTGATCCGGAGCTCCGGATTGGTTCTGGTCTTGAATCACGGAATTGGCTTTCATGGCATATGCCTGGATGGGAAAATAGTATTCAGTAGGTTCATTGATGGTAACAGCTTCTCCAATTTTTTCGCCAATGGCTTCGCTGAGATAGCGGGCTTTTTCTTTGGCCGCTTTCACTGCTTCAATCTTCAGCTCTTTTTTGAATTGTTCCAGCCGACTGTGTGAAGTGCGCACAATAGAAAAATTTTGCGTGGCATTGTCATCGAGCAGGTTCACGAGGTCATCCATCTGTTTGCTGCTTTTCAGTTTGAGTTGGTAGGTGATGGAAGCCATGAGCTCGTCTTTTTTATTTTTCTTGCGCAGCCAGGGGTTGCCATTATAACCATCATAGGCGGCAATGCTGATGGCCGAATCGGGAATGCCTACTGTTTTTACACTGCTTAGAAAATCATGTCTGATGCGATCGATCGTTATTTTGCCCTGTCCTTTTTTTTCATATTCCTTCAGGTCCACCTGTACATAAATTTCATCAGGTACGATTTCCATTTCGGCGCTTCCGGTTACGGTGATCGTTTTGGGAAAAGGATTTTTTTCGGACTGTGCGTGACTAACAGAACAAAATAAAAGGAAGAGGGAAAAGACAAACAACTTGTTCATGGCATTAAATTTTATACCTGATAAAGATGAAGGAATAATTACATAAACAAAGCCGCTAGTTAACAATTCCTAAACACTTAACTTTAATCCCTTAATTGCTTGTCAGATGAGTTTTTGGAAAAAACTTGCTGAGTACAAACTCATTCGCAAAATTCTTTATGCCCTTGTAGGCGTTGTAACTTATCCCGGAATTGCCCTGATCAACAAATTAAGGATCAGGGGTACGGAACACATCGAAAACCTCGATTCCCGGAACGTACTTTTCGTGAGTAATCATCAGACTTATTTTGCAGACGTCATTACCTTTCTTCATATTTTCTGCGCGGTGAAATGGAGAAAGAAAAATCGACTGGGCATTCCTTACTATTTGCTTAATCCATTTACCAGCGTGTACTATGTAGCAGCAGAAGAAACGATGAAGAGCAGTTGGATCAGCCGTCTCTTTACACTGGCAGGAGCATTAACGGTGAAAAGGACCTGGAAAAAAGATGGAGGAGAAGTCAGGAGAGGTCTTGATCCATCAGACACACGCAAGATCGAACGCGCATTGAACAACGCATGGGTGATCACCTTCCCACAGGGCACTACCAAACCATTTGCTCCCGGCAGGAGAGGCACAGCCTATATCATCAAGCACTGTAAACCTATTGTGATCCCTGTTGTGATCCAGGGATTCTGGAGGGCCTTCAACAAGAAAGGATTAAAATTCAAGAAGAAAGGCACTCTGCTCTCTGTTACTTTCAAAGCGCCTATGAATATCAATTATGAATCTTCAGCAGACGAAATTCTTTCGCAGATCATGGACGCCATTGAACAAAGTAAGGAATACATGATGAAGGGGCCGCATCATTGGAAAACCAAAGAGGAGTCGGTAGGAGAAAAGATGTGGGATGTGAGATGAGGGATGTGAGGAGAGGCAGGCTAGTGCCCGAGTTGAATCGGAATAAGATCAATTATAATTCTCTGAATAAAACTACCTAATACGAAGTATTAAACTCTCCCTCCTCACATCCCACATCTCACATCCCACATCTTTTCTCATGCGCGTAGAAGAGAGATGTGGGATGTGAGATGTGAGGAGAGGCAAGCCAGGGCCCGAGTTGAATCGGAATAAGATCAACTATAATTCTTTGAAAAAAACTAGCTAACAGGAACTATAAAACTCTCCCTCCTCACATCCCCCATCTCACCTCCCACATCTTTTCTCACGCACCTTCGATGAGGAGCATTTTTGTGAAGGCGGCGGACTGGCGGATTTTTTTTGCAGGGGCGTAATGTTCAGATGCCCACCATTCTTTTGCTCTTTGTGTGGTGGGAAATTCAAGTACCACGATGCGCTCGGGATTCCAATCGCCTTCCAGACTTTCCGATTTACCTCCGCGAACTACAAATTTTCCTCCATACGCTGCGATGGAAGCCGGCGTTAATTTCTTATACTCTTCATACGACTTCGGATCATGAATCGTGATTTCAACAATGATGTATGCTGACATAATAACCAGGATTTTGCTTATCACAGATTACACAGATTAAGAAGGGATTTCACAGAAAGATTGAAGGATTAACTAGATTATTAAATCACAGATTTCATAGAGCCGGAACCGTTGATTTCATAGAAACTTAGTTCTCTCCCTAATTCCAAATTCCCAATTCCCAATTCCAGCCTTAATACCTCAATACCCCAATACCCCAATACCTTAATACCCAACTTAATCTTTAATAAACAATGCCCTCAGTTCAACCGCTTCTTCGGGATTCATTTTTCCGCCGAGGATCAGGCGCACCTGTCTTCTTCGAAGGGCGCCTTCGAATAATTTTTTCTCTTCTTCGGTTTCGGGAATAAGCTGCGGAACCACGCGGGGTTTGCGGTTGGGATCCAGGGCTACAAAAGTGTAATAGGCTTCATTGCTTTTATACTTGTATTGCTGCGTAAAATCTTCTCCCCATACTTTCAGATGCACTTCCATCGAAGTATTGAAGGCGCGGCTTACGCGGGCCTCTATGTGCACTGTGTTGCCTAGTTTGATCGGATTTTCAAAAGAAATATTATCTACAGAAGCAGTAACCACTGGCGCGTTAGAATGTTTCTGGGCGGCAATTGCTGCAGCAATGTCCATCCAGTACATAAGCCGGCCGCCCATCAGGTTGCCATAAACATTGGTATCATTGGGCAAAACGATCTCGGTCATCATGGTAAAGCTATCGGATGGCGTCTTGATCTGCATGTTCAAAAAAATTTGCTCAAAAATAACCAGGATGACCGGGATTTGGAGGAAGATAAAACCACCATTATAGGATTACTTGGATTATCCGGATTATAGTGTTTTGGTTAGATGCATCACCAACCCGGGCATTCAACAACAGCAAGTGACGCTTTGAATAGAAAGGCAATACCCAAATTCCGATTCCATCTATCAACTACCATCTACCAACTACCAACTCCTCTTATAATTTGTCAATACTGAAATATTTTCTACTTTCCCATATCTAATAACTATGAATATGAAGAAAAAGATCGCACTGGTGACCGGAGGATTTTCGGGAGAGGCTGTGATCTCTTACCGCTCTGCCGCCACGATCTACAACCATCTCGACAAGGAACGGTATGATGTGTACAGGATCGATATTAATACCGAAGGCTGGTTTTATGAAGAGGGCGGAGAAAAATCTGAAGTGAACCGCAACGATTTCACCATCCAATCAAAGGGAAAGAAAATCCGTTTTGATGCTGTCTTTATCGGGATGCACGGAACTCCGGGGGAGGATGGAAAACTCCAGGGATATTTCGATATGGTGGGTCTTCCCTATACTTCCTGCAACTCCGCTACATCCGCGCTTACTTTCAACAAAAGATATACGGTTGCAGTTGCCTTTATGGCCGGCATTCCGGTAGCTTCTTCAGTGCATCTGTTTAAACATACTTCGTATGATCTCGACCAGATCCTGAGTCAGCTAAGGCTTCCTTATTTTGTGAAACCAAATAACGGAGGTTCTTCTATCGGAATGAGCAAAGTATCAGAGGCAGGGCAGCTGAAACCCGCGCTGGAAAAGGCTTTCAGGGAAGACGACCAGGTACTGGTAGAAGAAATGATCCAGGGACGTGAATTTACTGTGGGTGTATTTAAATCGGCTGGCAAGATCATCGTCTTGCCCATCACCGAAGTAAGCAGTCATCGCGAGTTTTTTGATTTTGAAGCGAAGTACGAAGGCAAGTCCACCGAGACTACACCGGCGCAGATTACCGAGCAATGGAAGAACCAGCTGGAATCGACCGCCAAAAAAATTTATGAGGTCTTTAATTGCAGGGGCGTAGTGCGCGTCGACTTTATTTATAATGCAGAACAAAACCGCGCCTATATGCTCGAGATCAATACCATCCCCGGCCAAAGTGAAGCCAGCGTGATTCCCCAGCAGGTGAAGGCCAGGGGTTGGGACCTCCGGGATTTTTATACCAAACTGGTGGAGGAAGCCCTGGCGGTGGGAGATTAAGGGATTGGGTGTTGGGGTATTAAGGTATTGAGGTATTAAGGCTGGAATTGGGAATTGGGAATTTGGAATTAGGGAGAGAACTAAATTTCTATGAAATCAGCAATCAGTGAAATCCAATTTTAATCCGTGAAATCCGTGATATCTTGCAGCCCGAATCGAAAAACCGTTCATGATCAAATACATCACTACCCGTCCGCTCTGGTTCAATATTCTGGTAGCCATTGGGATACTGGTTATCCTGACACTCATTTTTGTTCTTTCCCTGAACTGGATCACCCGTCATGGTGAGGCCAAAACCGTTCCTGCCGTTACCGGAAAAAATATCAATGACGTTCAAACATTATTGAGCAATGCCGGATTTGAAACGGTGATCCAGGACTCCGTTTATTATGATTCGCTTCCGCGTGGTATTGTAGTGAAGCAGGTACCGGAAGCCGACCAGGTGGTGAAAGTAAACCGCACCGTATATGTCGTGATCAATCGTTTTGTAGCGCCCGATATTTCCATGCCTAACCTGGTAGGCTATACTTTTCGAAATGCTGAAATGACCCTGAACAATCTGGGTTTGAAAATGGGAGACACGATTTCCAAACCCGACTTTGCAAAGTATTCGGTCCTTGAAATGCGTTTCAATGGCAATCCAATTAAAGCAGGTGATAAAGTAAAAATTGGAAGCACCATCGATCTGGTGGTGGGCAGTGGACTGGGGAATGAAGACATGGTGGTTCCGGAATTGGTTGGCTTGCCTTTCGCTGATGCTAAATCTATTATAGATGCAGATGGCCTTGTGCTTGGATCAATTATGACGAACCCGGATGTAAAAGACATCCAGTCCGCCTATGTATTCTGGCAGAATCCGCCAACAAAAACCGGTGATGGTACACGCATCCGTATCAGACCCGGACAGATGATCGATCTTAAACTGAGTATGAATCCGCCTGCGGTGGACAGTACTACCCATCCGCCTCCTCCAACTCCCGAACAACAAAAGCCATGAAAAATATTACTGTTGAAGAATTAAAACAAAAAATGGACAGGGGCGAAAATATCAACCTCATTGATTGCCGTGAGCCCCACGAGTATGCCGAATTTAACCTGGGTGGAAAACTGGTTCCACTCGGAAAAATTCAGACGATGCAAATCGAAGACCTCGAGCCGCTGAAAGATGAAGAAGTGATCATTCACTGCCGAAGTGGAAACCGAAGCGCCATGGCCTGCATGGTGCTGGACCAGATGGGATTTAAAAATACCTACAATCTTACGGGTGGTGTATTGGCATGGAAAGAAAAATTTGGAGACGCAAAATGATTTTGGGGTTTCACGCCAACCTGCCTGCCGGCAGGCAGGGACGCAAAGGGAAGAAAGACGCGAAAGTGTTCGCTTCGCTCACAGAGGGATTTTTAAACGCAGAAGACACACAGGTTAGGTAGTAAATCGTTCATGTCGCTCACTGGTGGGTTTTCGGAATTGTTTTTTTGGAGCGATCAGCATGAGCGACATAGACGATGAAATGCTTTACAGGATTTATAGGTTTTTAAATTTTATGAAACCAGCGGCAGTGTTTTCAACAGCTTTACTTGTGTCACTCTTTGTACTGCAGTGATTCTATTCCGCAAGGCATCACTCACATAAATCACAACCTTCTATCCAAAAATGAATTCACACCTATCTTCAGCAACGACCTATAAGCCATACACTCCGAATTAAAAACAATAACTCTCCAAACAATAAATAAAATTATCCAACCGTGAGCGACGCGAACCTCTTCGTTCTCTGCCCTCTGCGTCTCCCTTCTTGCGCTCTCTGCGTCTTCTGCGTTTAAAAAAATCTCTCTGTGAGCGAAGCGAACAGCTTTCGCGTCTTTCTTCCCTTTGCGTCCCTGCCTGCCGGCAGGCAGGTTGGCGAGAAACCATTTCTCAAAATTTCAAATTAATTCCCATCATCCAGTTGGTTCCTGCCATGGGCAGATAGTAATTTTCTGTTGTGAGCTGATTGTTGGAATAGTAACTATAGGTGTAACCATTGGGCTCATATTTCCGGTTGAACAGATTATTCACCTGGAAAATAATGTCTGCATTTTTGAGCCAGCTTTTCTGTAAGGAATAGATCAACCGGATGTCCTCTGTAAAATAAGCATGCAGCATCCTGGATGCATTGCTGGTATTGTCAAGATACTGCTTGCCCACATATTTGCTCAATAGATCAATATGGAAAGAATGAATGGGCGACAGCGTGATTGTAGCAGCTCCAATCGCATTGGGTGAAAAAGAAATATCAGTTTTTGAATATTGATTCATCTTCTGTGTTCCATTGTCGTAGTTATCGATGTATTCAGTAAAATTCAGGATCTTGTTCCGGCTCAAACTCAGATTTGCAGAAGCACTGATCCACCCAGCAAACATCCATGAGCCCTGCAGCTCCACACCCGCACGGTAACTCTTTGGAATATTGGTTCTGGTGTACGCACCCACATCATTGATCTTTCCGGTGAGCACGAGCTGGTTCTTATAATCCATAAAATAAAAATCAGCTGACCAACTGGTTTTTGAATTTTTTCTTTCAATGCCCAATTCCAGGTCGCGCAGGTGTTCCGGATTTGGTTGCTGGTTTATCGCAGCTTCAAAATCATCGCGGTTGGGTTCCTTCTGTGCCACACTATAGGATGCATAGGCAAGCCAGTTGTTGCGATGATAACTCAATCCAATCTTTGGATTGAAAAAATCATAAATCTTGTCGATAAAAAGCGTCGGATTATTTTCAAAACCATTGAGGTGATAGTTCACTCTCCTGTATTGCAGATCCGCAAAAAAGCTTAGATCACCTGTGATTTCTCTTTGCCATTTCGCGTAAAGATTCGCGTCATGCTTGAACGCATCCAGATCATAATAAACGTGGGGACCTGCAAGAAATTCAGAGGCCCAGATAATTTTTCCAAAATGTTTCCCTTCGTAACGGGTAAGTGCACCACCAAAGGTCCAGCTGCTTTTCTGTGTTTTTTTCTGCAATGAAAAAACAGATCCGTAAAAATGATTCTTCAGCCAAAGTTGCCTCACCAGATCAGTGGTCATGACGGTATCATTTCCTACAACAGGATAATCCATTCCGTAGCTCGCATAATCCTGATTTGCTTTGTACTCTTCATAATATCCCTGTCCATTGCTTAGAAAACCCGTGAGATTCATTTGCAAGTCCGTTGTGAAACGATGGGTGAAGAATAGCTGATAATGGTCCTGCCGGTAGTTGTCGGTTTCATTATCATAAGGACTCCCGGGTTTTTCTGTACCTGCATAATTGATCGTACGATGGACGGGAAGGTCGGCTTCCGAAATGCCGTACCAGGCCTGATAGGTTTTCTCTTTCCCGGAAAAAATATTGAAACGCAGGTCATTCTTGTCCGACAAATACGCGGTAGAAAAGTAAAATGAACGGAGATGGCTGCTGGCCCTGTCGATGTATCCGTCGCTGGAGATGTTGGAAA
>JBJMLU010000241.1:0-29583 GCA_045805145.1 Flavisolibacter sp.
CAAAAGATGCCGCCCTTTATTTTGATCCGGCCGATCACACCGATATAGCTGAATCTTTGATGCGCATTTATAAGGACGAAGAACTGCGCAGGCAGTTGATTGAAAAAGGAAAGGAGCTGGAATCGCATTATTCCTGGCAGCGTACAGCTCTTTTACTCTGGGAAAGCATGATGAAGGTGGCTGGTAGATGGGATTAGGAATTGGGAATTAGGAATTAGGAGCTGGCTTTGAGCTTTGAACTTTGAACTCTGAACTTTGAACTCTGAACTGCCGCCTCCGAACGGCCGCCTCCGAACTCCGAACTATAATTTACCTTCGCCGATTATGGCAAAATCAAGTATTGTTATTGACGTAGAACTGGACGCCAACCGTATTCCACATCATATTGAATGGAGTGCTACAGACAGTTCAAACGATAAGAGGCAGCAGGCAAAAGCCGTGATGCTTTCGCTATGGGATGGCGCCGATAAAACCGCACTTCGTATAGATCTGTGGACACAGCAAATGATGGTAGATGAAATGGCTGATTTTTATTACCAGACTTTCATGACCATGGCCGACACCTATGAACGCGCCACCCGCCAGGCAGACCTGGTTCAGGAAATGCGAAATTTTGCAAAAGATTTTTATAAAAAATTTCAGGAATTGCAATTGAAGGAACAGAAGGGGAGTTAGGAGTCGGGAGTTCGGAGTTCGGAGTTCAAAGTTCAAAGTTCAAAGTTCAAAGCTCAAAGCTCAAAGTTCAAAGTTCAAAGTTCAGAGCCAGCTCCCAATCCCAATTCCCAATTCCATCTACCATCTATCAACCACCAACTATCAACTTTCAACTATGAATCTCGAACAAAAAGTTATGGCGGAAATGAAAGATGCCATGAAGGCAAAGGATGAAGCCAATCTTCGTGGACTCAGGGCCATCAAAGCAGAAATCATCAAGGCAAAAACAGAACCGGGTGCAGGTGGAGAAATCAATGCAGATAAGGAGATCAGCCTTCTTCAAAAAATGATGAAGCAACGTCGTGAGTCACTACAGATCTACCAGCAGCAGAACCGCGCCGACCTGGCTCAAAAAGAGCAGGAAGAAATTGCGGTGATTGAACGCTTTCTTCCCAAACAAATGGACAGCGAAGAACTAAGGTCCGAACTGAAAAAGATCATTTCGGAAACCGGAGCCTCTTCTCCGGCAGATATGGGAAAAGTGATGGGAGCGGCTACAAAAAAACTCGCCGGCCGCGCAGACGGAAAAACCATTTCCGCCCTGGTGAAGGAGATGTTAGCGTGAATGGGATGGTGGGATGGTGAATGGTGAATGGTCAATGGTGAATGGTGAATGGTGAATAGTGAATGGTCAATGGTGAATAGTCAATAGTGAATGGTGAATGGCGAAAGAGGGAAGGTGGAAGATAGAATGGAAGTGTTTTAGTCACTGCCGGCCTTATTTGGAAAGATTTTTTTGAATGGTTTGTCAGCTCTCTTTGTATGCACTTCCTATTTCAGGATTTATCTGATCATATAATCCTTACATCCCGATCCCTTATTCACTATTGACTATTGACTATTCACTATTCACTATTCACTATTCACTATTGACTTTTCACCATTCACCATTCACCATTCCCCTCCCCATGATCATCGACCTCATTGCCTTTATCATTGTGATCATTGCTCTTTTCAAGGGTTGGCGCAAGGGCCTGATCCTTGGGTTGTTTTCCTTCTTTGCATTTTTTGCAGGTCTTGCTGCTGCTATCAAACTATCGGCAGTAGTTGCCAACCGTCTTCGCGACAGCACACATGTATCGGAAAGATGGCTTCCTGCCCTGGCCTTCGTGGTCATTTTTTTTCTTGTAGCCCTGTTGGTGCGAATGGGTGCGAAGGCATTGGAATCATTGGTACAGGGAATGATGCTGGGGTGGTTGAACCGCATTGGCGGCGTTCTGCTTTTTTTCTTTCTCTATCTTTTCATCTTTAGCATTCTTTTGTTTTATGCGCAGAAACTTTCATTGATCCAGTCCAGAACAATTCAGCAATCTTCAACCTACTGGCTGATTGAGCCCCTTGGGCCTGCCATGATCAACATGCTTGGTCATCTTCTTCCCATATTTAAAAACCTTTTTGTGCAACTGGAATCTTTTTTCTCACAGAATCGGTAAAACTTCTCTGAGCACTTCTACTCATATGATACATAGTTTTCATTGAGTGGGGTTTTTAAGTTTTCAGAGGCTTTGCTATTTTGGTAAGCTTATTGGTGATCTGCAAGGACTGATGGAGATTTCACCGGCCATCCGGAGAAAAAATCAGGTCATGTTATTTGATAATGGAATATGACCGGGGTTGAAAGCTTTGGTGCAAAACGTTTATTTTAGCAAAATTAATCTCAGCCAGCTGATGCAATATTCGATTAAAGAGGAGGGAAAGTTCAGGTATATCGAGGAGGGAAATGGAGAACCACTCGTACTTCTTCACGGCTTGTTCGGGGCTTTAAGCAATTTTAAAGATCTTATCGAGCACTTCCGCCATTCATACAAGGTAGTGGTGCCCATGCTTCCCCTTTTTGATCTGGACATCCTGCATACAACAGTTGGCGGACTTGCAAAGCACGTTCATAAATTCATTGAATTAAGGGGATACAAGAACATTCATCTTTTGGGAAATTCACTCGGAGGACATGTGGCCCTGGTGCATGTGCTGAAGCATCCGGAAAAAATCAAATCTCTGACCCTTACAGGAAGCTCGGGTTTATTCGAGAATGGGATGGGAGACACTTATCCGAGAAGAGGGGACTATGAATACATCAAAAAGAAAACGGAAGTGACCTTCTATGATCCTAAAACTGCAACCAAGGAACTGGTGGATGAAGTGTTTGAAATTACCCGCAATCGTCTCAAAGTGATCAAGATCATTGCCCTCGCCAAAAGTGCCATCCGGCACAACCTGGGAGAAGAGTTGAACAATATCAAACAAGCCTGCCTGCTGATCTGGGGAAACAATGATACCATTACACCGCCCTTCGTGGCACGGGAATTTCACCGGTTGATACCAAATAGTGAGCTGCATTTTATTGATAAATGCGGACATGCACCCATGATGGAACAACCAGAGGAGTTCAATGTGATCCTTGATAAATTTTTGAAAAAACTCAACGAACCTGCAACAGTTAGATAAAGCCCGTTGTCTTAATTTAATGACACCGTTACTATGTTAACCCGTGATCTCATATCGAATTCTATTCCTTATCTGCACAAGGACGACAAAGTCTTTCATGCGCTCCAGCTAATGAACGACTACCATGTTGCACACCTGCCGGTAGTGGACAATGAAAGCTATCTGGGCATCATTAGCGAGGAGCAACTCCTTCAAAGTGATGACCAAAACACCATCAACCAGCTACAGGTTACCGATGGAACTACTTCAGTGCAGGCAGGCGATCATTTTCTCAAAGCCATTCAGACAGCTGTTGTGAACAAGCTTAGCATCGTACCTGTAGTGGAGGAGAAGCAGCTCCTGGGTATCGTTACCTATAATGATCTTTTGCGCAATGCTTCAGAATTCATGAGCCTGAATGAGCCCGGTGCCCTTATTGTGCTGGAGATGGAAAACAAAAATTATTCGTTCACTGAGATCAACCGCATTGTAGAATCGAATGATGCGCAAATTACCCAACTCAACACTTTCACCGATGCTGAAACCGGAAGCACCCAGGTTACCATCAGGGTAAGCAAGCTGGAAGTATCGGATATCATCAGTACTTTTCAGCGATATGAGTATAATGTAAAATATTATTTTGGCGAGGAGCTCTACGAAAACGAGCTCAGAACCAATTATGATAATTTAATGAACTATCTGAAAATCTAAGACTCCTTCCTTTTTCCTGCCTAATTTCAATGTTTCTATAAAACGGGTATCATATTTTGTATATTAAAGGAAATAGTGGCGCTTGATGAGGATCGTACACAGACTTGCTTGTTTATATGTCCTGCTGCTTGGTTCTGCAATCGCTTCAGCGCAGGATGCACCAGCCAGTACGCTCATTTTTTCGACTGACGGAGACCATGCCAGACGATCGGCTGGAGATACCCTGAACCAGATGTATACAATCCGCAACATCATCATCGAAGGCAACAAAAAGACAAATTCCAACATCATCCTCCGTGAACTCGGTTTTCAGATAGACGAAGGCTATTCGCTGGAGGAATTATCGAAAAGATTTCACAAGGCGCAGAAGCAACTAATGAATACGGGCCTGTTCAGAGATGTAACTGTGTCGCTGAAAACATTATCGGGCAATGACGCTTACGTGAATATCAGTGTCAATGAAAAATGGTACATCTGGCCGCAACCGTTTGTTCATCCTGTAGACAAAAGCTTTCACCAGTGGTGGGCCGAAAAGAACCGGAGCATGGACCGGATCAACTACGGTATCAATTTCGCCCATGAAAATTTTACGGGCCGTAATGATAAACTCACAGTGAACCTGATGAACGGATACACCAAACAACTTTCCATTCAGTATTATGGACTCTTTCTCGACGAAAAACTGAAATGGTCTTTGAGTGGCGGAATCTCCATGGGAAGGAACAGGGAAGTAAATTACATGACCCGCGACGACAAACCTGTTACACTAAAGAACAGCAATGAATATTTGCGCTCTTATACCAGTTGGTTTGGACGAATCAGTTATCGTCCGGCCATTAAAACGAGACACAGTTTCTCTATCGGATACAGCGCAGAAAGTTTTGCAGATACGATTTACAAACTCAATCCTTATTTCTCCAGAAGCCAGGGTGTGATTCGCTATCCCGAAATTTCCTACCGGCTCAATTACTATGACGTTGATTTCATACCCTATCCCACCAAAGGTTATATGGCCGAAGTGTCGTTAAAAAAGAAAGGATTCAATGATCCCGTAAATCTTTGGCAACTAAATCTGAAAGGACTGGGCAGCTGGCACATGAAGAATAATTATTTTTTCACCCTGAACACATCAGGCATGATCAAACTTCCTTTCAACCAGCCCTATTTCACCAGGCAGTTCCTCGGATATGATAACCAGTTTCTCCAGGGTTACGAATATTATGTTGTTGATGGTGTAGCAGGAGGATATGCCAAGGCCGCAATTTCGCGACAGGTATTCTCCACCAATTTCAGTTTCTTCCCGAAAAAAATCAGGGGCATGGATCATGTTCCACTGAAGATATATGCAAAGACCTTTGTAAACGGCGGGTATGTGTACAATCCACATCCCGGACAAAATGATCTGGCCAACAAACTTCTTTACTCCGCAGGTGTAGGACTTGACCTTGTTACCTTCACCGACTTTGTCATCAAAATAGAATGGAGCTTTAACCGTTTAGGTGAAAACGGTTTATATTTACATCAGCACAATAACTTCTGAGAATTGATCTGATACCGGTTTGCTTGTTCAGCCAACCAACTAACTGTTGCGCAAAGCCAATTCTTACCGGTACAATATGAACCGCTGAACTAAAAACAGGAATACGCATTGAAGGTAGCCATATACAGCAGGGTGCTCGAAGCAACACAAAAGAAGGACGTTCAGCTTTTTTTCGACGAGCTGGCCAAAGAAAAAATTATTCCCGTAGTATTTGAATCCTTGCTCGAGGAGATCAAAAGTTTTATTTCCCTTCCTGCTTCTACCCAAACTTTTTCCGGTCATGATGATCTGAATGAAGAAATCGATTTTCTCATCAGCCTGGGTGGTGATGGAACCCTTCTGGATACTGTAACATTGGTGCGTGACAAGAACCTTCCTGTTGTAGGGATCAATTTTGGAAGACTGGGATTTCTGGCCAGTATCGGCCGCGATGAAATGCCCCATGCCATCAAGGCCCTCGCCCGGCGCTCCTACATCATTGACCGTCGTACCCTGATCCACCTGGACTCGAATATTCCTCTATTCAATGATGTTCCTTATGCCCTGAACGAATTTGCCATTCACAAACGCGATACAGCTCCAATGGTCAAGGTGCATACCTATCTGAATGGAGAATTGCTGGCTACCTATTGGGCCGACGGGCTAATTCTGGCAACTCCTACCGGTTCCACAGGATATTCATTGAGCTGCGGCGGACCGGTTGTTTTTCCCGATGCCTGCAGCCTCGTGCTCACACCCATTGCACCACATAATCTGAATGTGCGCCCCATTGTGATTCCGGACAACACTATCATTTCTTTTGAAGTGGAGAGCCGCTCCGATGATATTATCTGCGCACTTGACTCGAGAAGAGAGATCGTGGACAAGAATGTGCTGCTCGCGGTAAGAAGGGAAAATTTTATGATGAACCTTGTTCGCCTCAACGAAAACAACTTCCTTCAAACCCTAAGAAACAAACTGTCCTGGGGCCTGGACAAGCGCAATTAATTCTTGCCTTTCATACCAAAGCTTAGTATTTTGCGTTACTAACCCGGCTAAACCTATAATACTTTTTATGAGACGATTACTGGCCGCCTGCCTCTTCTGCCTTCCAATTTTTGTTTGTGCCCAGAACTCCATTGTACAGGAAGGTGAGTTTGGCGTAGGTATCGGTGCCGGTCATTATTTTGGTGACCTTAATACCCGCGCCCATCTGAACCGGCCCAAACCTGCAGCCGGTATTTTCTTTCGCAAAAATTTTGGCAACTATATCGCCTTGCGCATCTCCGGAAATTTTGCGCGCCTCGGATATTCGGATGTATACAATACGCATAACGAATTTATGTATCGCAGAAATCTTAGCTTCAATACCAATGTTTGGGAATTGGGCCTTCAGGGTGATTTTAATTTTTATCGCTTTCTTCCCGGAGACCCTGATTTCCGCTTTACTCCATATATGACTATAGGCGCCAGTGTTTTCAATTATGATCCCTATGCTTATCTCAATGGACAAAAATATTTTCTTCGTCCGCTTGGTACAGAAGGCCAGGGTGTTGATACTGCTTTCAGAAGAAAACCTTATAGCTCCATGGCCCTGGCCATTCCCTTTGGTGTGGGCGTGAAATACTCAATCAATGAACGCATCAATCTCGGATTTGAAGTGGTCTACCGCTTTACCGACACAGACTACCTGGATGATGTAAGCACGACTTATGTTGATCCATCGGTGTTTCCACCCAATCCGGACGGTACACCGAGTGCAGCCAGACTTCTTTCTGATCGCTCTTACGAAACAGGGACGCCCATTGGCATCAAAGGCCGGCAAAGAGGCAATAGCCAGAACAAAGACCAGTTCGTAACCGCGATGTTCTATATCAGCTTCAACCTTCAGTCGTATCGCTGCCCAACCGCGAACTAACCGGGATTACTATATTTTTTGAGGATTGGTTCAACCAGGGTTTCTGGATTGCCGTGGAATATTATTTCAGCTGGCGTTTTAAGATCGGAAATTTTTCACATTAGGTTGATGTAAGGACCCAGGTCGTTTTATTTATTCGTGCTTAGAATTTTTATTGGTAAAAAATAAATACGCTCGTCCCGATCCTTTTAATCAGCAAATCCAAAAATCATCACTGTAATCCAGTCAATCCAAAAATCCTGGTTGAACCAATCCTCAAAAATCCCGTAACCCTCGTTAAAATAATCCTCCAAAATCCCCGTAATCTTAGTTAATCTTGTGGTGCAACAATGGCAACACTCGAAGAGCAAGTTGACAAAAGCCGGTTGCCCCGCCACATCGCCATCATCATGGATGGAAATGGACGCTGGGCTAGTGAACAGGGACAAGACCGTCTCTATGGGCATTACCATGGCGTGGAAAGCGTGCGAGATATCGTGGAAGGATGCGCCGAGCTGGGCATCGGCTATCTTACCCTCTATGCTTTTTCAACCGAGAACTGGGACCGTCCCCAATACGAAGTGGTAGGACTGATGGAGCTTTTGGTAAGTACCATTCGCAATGAAGTGGAGAGCCTGGACAAGAACAATATCCGGCTTCATGTAATTGGCGATCTCAACATGCTTCCAGATTATGCGCGTAAGGAACTGGCAGAGGCGCTCGAAATCACCAGGAACAATACAGGTTTGAATTTGATCATGGCCCTCAGTTACAGCGGCCGATGGGAATTGCTCAATGCTGTAAAAAATATTGCCTGGCAAGTCAAGAACAATAAACTCAATATCGAAGAAATTGACCAGGATACCCTTCAGCAGTTCCTTTGTACCAGCGGGTTTCCAGATCCCGAGCTGATGATCCGCACCAGTGGTGAATACCGGATCAGTAATTTTCTTCTTTACCAGTTGGCCTATGCCGAACTCTATTTTACACAGGTGCGCTGGCCCGACTTCCGCAAGAACAATCTCTACGAAGCCCTTATCGACTATCAGGGCCGGGAAAGGCGATTTGGAAAAACCTCTGATCAGGTCACAAGAAAAGAAAAAGCGGATGGCTGATAGCTGTTGGCATTCAGCTGAGAACGGAGGACAAATGAGTGATCTGGGAAAGTCACCAACCATGAGCCCTGAGCGAACCGCCAACAGCTTTCAGCCATGACCTTTCTTTAACAATTCTGATTGAAAATTCATTTTAAATTGCCCTCCCGAACTGCGATTTAACCAATTGCTTTACTGACAGAATTGATCAACATGCAAAGATATTTATCCGGAGCTTTCCTATCGGTTTTATGCGCACTGGCTTTTTCTTCTCATTCTCAGGATACGTCCAGGGTCACTTCTGTTGATCCGGAGTTGCTCAATTTGCAGACTGCAAAAGTTCCCAAGGAATATACTATTCGTTCAGTAAAAGTATCGGGCATTACCACACTGGATACTTCCATTGTTTTATCCATTTCAGGTTTGCAGCCTGGTGACAAGGTGCAGATACCAGGTTCGGATGCATTCTCCAAGGCCATCACCAATTTATGGCGTCAGCGTTTTTTCAGCAATGCACAGATCTACATCACAGCAGTGCACGGCGATTTCATTGACCTCGAACTGGATGTGTTGGAAAGGCCCAAGCTGGGAAATTTCCAGTTTCTCGGCATCAAAAAATCTGAGAAAGAAGAATTGCAGGGAAAGATCGGGCTGGTAAAAGGAACTATTATAACGGAGAACACTAAGCGAAATGCAACAGAGGTCATTGATAAATACTATCGCGACAAAGGGTTCATGAATGTGCTGGTGACAATTGATGAAACAAAAGATCCTTTATTCAAGAATGCAAACTCACTGACTTTTCATATCGACAAGGGCAACAAAGTGCGTGTGAACGAAATCAATTTTTTTGGCAACGAATCTGTTTCAGATATCAAGCTGAAAAAAGAGATGAAGGGCACACATGAAATGAGTAAGCTTACCCTTCGCCCCGACCAGTCGACGAGCCCCTACGGAAGTAATGAACGCATGTCTTTTAAAGAATACATGAAGGACATGGGTTTTCTTTCACCTTCAAAAACAAAAGCCGTTCTTGATCCTTATCTGCGCATCAAACTTTTCAGCTCCGCAAAATTTGACGAGAAGAAATATGAAGAGGACAAGAATAAGGTGCTTGAATATTACAATTCCATTGGATTTCGCGATGCACAGATCGCCAACGATACTTTGATACCTACTAAGGAAGGAAATCTGCAGGTGAACCTGAGGGTATCTGAAGGTGATAAATATTATTTTGGAAACATTAGCTGGAAGGGCAATACCAAATATTCTGACTCGGTTCTTTCCATGATCCTGGCCATTCATAAAGGCGATATATACAATATTGACTTACTCAACAAACGCCTGGGAAAACAGGTGAGTCCTGAAGGAGGTGCTGATATCAGCTCACTCTATATGGACGAAGGATATCTTTTCTTCAATGTGGATCCGGTGGAAACTTCGGTGTACAACGATACGATAGATTATGAGATCAGAGTTCGTGAAGGAACACAGGCCCGTTATAAAAATATCAGCATCACCGGAAATGAAAAGACAAAGGATTATGTGATCCGCAGAGAATTGCGTACACTTCCCGGTGAACTCTTTAGCCGTTCTGATATCATTCGTTCTCAAAGAGAGCTGGCTGCACTTTCTTATTTCAACCAAGAAAAAATTGCTCCTGATGTTGTGCCCAACCAGGAAGATGGCACAGTGGATATCAACTGGCAACTGGAAGAAAAATCTTCCGACCAGCTCGAGCTTTCTGCAGGATGGGGCGGTGGCGTTGGGTTGACAGGAACTCTGGGAGTGACCTTCAATAATTTTTCCATCAAGAATATTTTTAACAGAGAAGCCTGGGATCCGTTGCCGCAGGGCGATGGTCAGAAACTGAGTTTGCGTTATCAGTCGAACGGGCGTGCGTATAGCTCATATAATTTTTCATTCACTGAACCATGGCTGGGTGGAAAGAAAAGAAATTCTTTGACGGTATCTATTTATCATAGCAAATTTTCAAACGCTTATGATTATACCACCGGACAGTTTGATAAGGCCAGGTCGGATACCAATTATCTGAAAACAACCGGTGCATCCATTTCCATGGGCAAGCAGTTGAAATGGCCCGATGATTATTTCAGCCTTATTTATTCGGTGAACTTTACCCGGTATGATCTGAGGAATTATCCCGGATTCCTGGTGCTTTCCGATGGAACGGATCTGATGACAGGTACTTCTACCGGGATAAGCTTCAAACTGGGATTACAACGGTCATCTGTGTACGATCCTACCTTCCCCCGAAGCGGATCCAATATTTCTGCAAGCGTTCAGTTCACACCCCCTTATTCATACCTGAATCCTGCACTGGTAACTTCGAACAATCCGTACAAAAATCCGGAGTATCACAAGTGGAGGTTCAATGCCGAATGGTTTGTACCAATTGGAAAACCGATGGGAGCAGATAAGAATCGCCAGTTTGTGCTGAAGATGTCGGCCAAGTATGGCTTCATGGGAAGATATAATCAGAAGTTGGATTTTTCTCCTTTTGAACGCTTCCAACTCGGTGGTGATGGACTGACCAACAGCTATGGATTGTTGGGTTATGATGTCATCTCACTGCGTGGATATCCGGTGTTTGATAATTCCGATCCTTCTATCAACAATCCTGATCAAACCAGCTCGAACAAGCGCTTCACGATATTCAACAAATATTCCCTGGAATTGCGTTATCCGTTGGTGACCAATCCAAGCAGCAATATCTATGCACTAACTTTCTTTGATGCAGCCAATGGATGGTATAGTTTCAAGGAATATAATCCGTTCCGTTTGCGCAGGGCCGTGGGCGTGGGTATGCGCTTTTTCCTTCCCATGTTTGGACTGCTCGGGTTTGATTATGGAGTGGGACTTGACCGGATCCAACCCGGAGCAACTAATTTGAAGAACGCTACTAAATTTACCTTCATGCTGGGTTACGAACCCGAATAAGACCGGAATTCCAATAGCATAATTGATGGACGAATCTCTGGCGCGGATGAAATAAATCTGCAATAAATTTTACCGATAATATATATGAATATGAAAAAATTCCTTCTTCTTATAGCCTTCAATGTTTTGCTTGTAGCTTTTTCTCATGCTCAGAAATATGCCGTCATCGACACCAAATATATTCTTGACCGCATGCCGGATTATACTACCGCACAAAAACAATTGGATGATATTGCCGCCAGCTGGCAAAAGGAGATTGACGGTCAGCAAAGAGACCTGGACCGGATGTACAAGGAATACGATGCCGAACAAGTGATGCTCAGCGATGAACTGAAAAAGAAAAGAGAAGACCAGCTTTTTGAAAAAGAGAAATCTGTAAGGGACCTGCAGCGTCAACGTTTTGGATTTGAAGGCGATTTGTTCAAGAAAAGACAGGAATTAATCAAACCGATTCAGGACCGGGTTTATAATGCTGTGCAAAAATTAGCCGTTCAAAGAGGTTACGATTTCATCCTGGATAAAAGTGAAGGAATTACGGTTATATTTGCCGACCCAAAACTGGAAAAGAGTGATGACGTACTCAAGGAACTGGGTGTGAAATAGACAAAAATTTATAAAATCGGTTTTTGGAGGCAACCAAAACCAGAAAAATAGAATCATAAATAAACATCACAAAACAATCTCATGAACAGATTTAAATTATTTCTAATTGCGGCAATTCTCGCTTGCACTTCTTTTGCTGCAAAGGCGCAAAAAACTGGCTATATCAGTGTAGACCAGATGATCCAGATTATGCCTGAAGTAGCCAAGATTGACACACAGATGCAAAAATATCAGCGCGATTCTATCAACTCGGAGTTTCAGAGCCTGGTAGAACAGTACAATTATAAAGACAGTATTCTCAATAAAACAGATACAACCAAAATGCCGGTTTCGCTTCGCAAGCAATACCATACCGATCTCGAAGGAATTGCGTATCAGGTACAGAACTGGCAGTCCATTGCACAAAATGCTTATCAGGCCAAACAAAATCAGTTGTTGCAACCAGTATATGCAAAAGTGATGAATGCCATTCAGGGCATCGCCAAGGAAAAAGGTTATACTTATGTGTACGACAAATCGGTACTGATTATTGGACCTTCAGGTGATGATCTGCTGCCCCTGGTAGCCCAGCGCTTGAATGTAAAGCTTCCACCTAATATCCAGATTGGATTAAGACAATAAGAAAGAGAAGCTATTGGCTGATGGCTGTTAGCTTTTCATTTCGGTCCACTAAAAAAACTTGCTCTATGGTTTGAGGAATTCAAATGATAGAGCAAGTTTTTTTGGTGAATGGTGAATGGTGAATAATGAATAATGAATAGTCAATAGTGAATGGTGAATGGTGAATGGTGAATGAAGGGAATAATGAATAGTCAATAGTGAATAGTAAATGGAGAGAATAATGAATAGTCAATAGTGAATAATTGGTGCATGTATTTACCATCGCGCATTTCCATTTTTGATTCGCTCAACTTAGCGGCCCTAAATATTCACCACTCACCATTCATTTCCCTTCATTCACTATGTTTGCTGACTGAATAATTTTCGTAAGGTGGAATTAAACAGAAAGCAAGATCTTTAATTGAACATTCAGTTCTTGATCAACCAGGAAAGGCCATCATAGTTAAAAGCTTTGAACTCGAACTCCGAACTTTGAACTCGAACTCTGAGCTTCGAGCTTCGAGCTTTGAGCTTTGAGCTTTGAGCTTTGAGCTTTGAGCTTTGAACTTTGAACTTTGAACTCCGAACTCGCAACTCCGAACTATAACCCACTCCCATGTCTCCCATAGGTGTATTTGATTCAGGATATGGCGGATTAACCGTATTGCGTTCGCTGGTCGATCGTCTGCCGCGGTACGACTACCTTTATCTGGGTGATAATGCCCGTTCTCCCTATGGAACGCGAAGCTTTGACACTGTGTACCGGTACACCTTGCAATGTGTGGAATGGCTGCTCCAACAAAATTCCCCGCTCATTGTTCTTGCCTGCAACACCGCTTCGGCAAAAGCACTCAGGACGATTCAGCAAAAAGATCTTCAACATCTCAATCCTGAAGCAAGGGTTTTGGGCGTCATTCGACCAACCACAGAGATCATCGGACAACACAGCAAGTCGGGCAGCGTAGGAATCCTTGCAACAAAAGGAACAGTTCAGTCGCAGAGTTACCTGATTGAAATTGAAAAGTTTTTTCCGGGTTTGAAGATCGAACAGGAAGCATGTCCCATGTGGGTGCCCCTGGTAGAGAATAACGAGCACCAGACTGAAGGCGCCGATTATTTCGTCAAAAAACATATCAATAATATTCTGAAAAGAAATAAGGATATCGATACCTTATTGCTTGCCTGCACACATTATCCTCTTCTCCGGGAAAAGATCCAGAAGCAATTGCCGCCTCATGTAAAACTATTATCACAGGGTGATATCGTTTCCAATAGCCTCGAAGATTATCTTGACCGCCATCCGGAAATAGAGAAAAGACTTTCAAAAGACGGAAACCGGATCTTCTATACCACTGATTCAACTGAAGATTTCGACAGTAAAGCCACTGTTTTTTTTGGCGAAAAAGTAAAATCGCTTCACATTAGTTTTTGAGAGAGCTGATAATTTAAAGCTGTTAGCTGTTCGCTTTTGGCTGTTAGAACATTCATCTTTGGCTAGCAACTATCACATCAGGGCCAACAACCAATAGCTTATAGCTTATAGCCAACAGCCAACAGCTTCTCTTTTTAACAGCTTTCTGGTAAAATCCTAAATGGAATTATCTAAAATCTCACCGTTGACCCTTACCTTTGCCCTCCTTTCACAAAACCATCGGGTGTGGTGATCCGTGGTAAACTGAAACAAACCTGGCTCTCCACAGGTTATTTGGTAACGTGAAAATTTATTTGATATGAAACGTACATTTCAACCGCATCGCCGCCGTCGTAAAACCGTTCATGGTTTCCGTAAACGCATGCAAACTGCCAATGGAAGAAAAGTGCTGGCCAGCCGTCGTGCAAAAGGCCGTCACAAGCTTACCATAAGCGATGAAAAGAAACTGAAATAATCATAGTCCCGCTCAGTGCAGCGGGGTGATGTAGTTTTGTATTAGCCTCTTTGGAGGCTAATTTTTTATCTTGTGGTATGGCAAAGCAGTATGGATTTGGCAGGAGCGAGCGGCTCAAAAGCCGCAAGCAGATTGACGAACTCTTTGCCAGCGGAAAAAGCCTGGTTGTTTTTCCCATCAGGGTCAGCTACCGGTTTTTTCATTCCGAACAAGTCGTACTACAGGCAGCTGTGAGCGTGAGCAAGAAATATTTTAAAAAGGCAGTTGACCGCAACCGCATCAAACGCCTGCTTAGAGAAGCATACCGGCTTCAGAAACCTGATTTTCAGGAAACCCTCAAACAAAAAGGAAAGAGCGGTTATCTTTTTTTTATCTATACCGACAAGGGTCCTGCCGACTATCGCGTTATTTTTAAGGCTATGCAGGACTGCCTCAAACGTCTTGAAAAAAATATAGGATGAAGATCCTGCTGAAAATACTGGCGCTTCCCTTTATGTTGCTCATTAAACTATATCAGTGGATCCTTTCTCCACTGCTAGGTCCCAAGTGCCGCTTCACACCTACCTGTTCGCAATATTCACTGGAAGCATTTAAAAAATATGGACTGGTCAAAGGACTTTGGCTTTCCCTGCGCAGGATCAGTCGTTGTCATCCCTGGGGCGGTCATGGTTATGATCCGGTGCCCTGAATGCTAACTCTGCGTCCTGGTTTGTCTGCGGTTTAATTTCTCTTCTATCAACTACCAACCACAAACTATCAACCCTCCACTCATTTAGCTTTTTCAAAATTCTCGGCCACTTTATTCCAGTTGATCACATTCCAGATATTGGTGAGGTATTCGGGACGGCGGTTCTGGTATTTGAGATAGTAAGCATGTTCCCATACATCAATTCCCAGGATGGGTTGACCTTTCACTTCAGCAACATCCATCAATGGATTATCCTGGTTGGGAGTTGAACTCACTTCCAGTTTTCCATCTTTTACGAGAAGCCATGCCCAACCACTTCCAAAACGCGTAGCCCCTGCGGTGTTGATCTTTTCTTTTAAAGCATCAAGAGAACCAAAGCTTTGTTGGATGGCATCTGCAAGCCGGCCTGAAGGTTGACCTCCTGCATTGGGTCCCAGTATCTGCCAAAAGAAAGAGTGATTCCAGTGGCCACCACCGTTGTTGCGAACAGCTGGTGAAATTTTGCCTGCACTGGCTATCAGTTCTTCCAGACTTTTCTTTTCATGCTCAGTACCTGCAATGGCTTTGTTCAGGTTGTCTACATAAGCCTGGTGGTGCTTATCGTGATGTATCTGCATGGTTTGTGCGTCGATGTGTGGTTCCAATGCGTTGAATGCATATGGTAATGGAGGAAGGGTGAATGCCATAACTATAGGTTTTAATGTTTATCAATGTAAGAACAGTCTGCAAATTTAGTGAGGGAGCAGATAGCATCAAAAGGAATTGAATCCTCCCTATTTCGAAAGCCGGTGAAGCTTCTTACCTTTTTCCAGATTTATTTTGATGAGGCCTCGTGATACCATATCGTTCTTTACAGTAACGGCATACCATTCTACAGATCCTTCAAAAGAATTTTTTTTCTTCTTTAAAAAATCATGGATGCCTTCCACCATTTGTGTATAGGTTAAAGACTTGTTTGGAGTAAGTGCGTGTCGAATGGCTTGCGACATCAGTTCATGGATGCCGGAATCAATCTTCATTCTTCCGCCTGTGTTTGGGTTAAGGCATTCTGTTTTCGAAATAGTTTTGATGGCCATGTGTTATCTTTTTTGCCGGAAAAATGTTTTCATGAGCTCCGCACATTCTTCTTTCAAAACGCCCCGTACCAGTTCTGTTTTCGGATGAAAAGGCGAACGGTCGCCTGTGATATGAAGATAACCATTCTTCTCATCTGAAGCGCCGTACACCACTCTGGCCAACTTGCCCCAATACATAGCGCCAGCGCACATCAGGCAAGGTTCAACCGTAATATAAATGGTGGCATCATTGAGGTATTTGCTTCCCAGGAAATTGAAGGCCGACGTAAGTGCAATGATCTCAGCGTGGGCGGTGGGATCATTTAATTTTTCTACCTGGTTGTATCCCCGCGAGATAATGCGGTTGTTCATCACCACTACGGCACCCACGGGTACTTCGTCTTCATCGAAAGCCCTTTGTGCCAAGGCCAACGCCTGTTTCATGAACTGTTCATCCATCATTGACTAAAATACGCAAGATTTAATCTTGCTTTCATGCAGGAAGACTATTTGTTTTCCTGATTCTTGCGAAAAATGGAAGAGGTCTATTTTTTCTTTTTCAGATCCATGCGCGGAAGAATGCCAGCCACGGCACAGGGTTTCGAAGCCGTTTCCAGAATGCATCATACCAGGTGCTTGCTTCTTAGATCGATGCTAACTGGTTATTTAGTTTTCCTAAGTTCTTAGAAGTTTTATTCGAAGAGGACAGTAAAGTGAACCTACGGAATAAACTATTTAAATGAGACGACATCTTACACCCCTAACTTACCCGGGTCGACGTTTGACTAAGGACGGTTGATCTTCAAGAATAACCGAAAATACAAACGACCGATTCACCATTCACCCCGCCTTCGCTGAAGCTACGGCGGGCAGGCATTCACCATTCACCTTCTCAGTCGAAGAGCATGATGGCGGCAACGAGAACCACCGTGTAAAGCCGCTCCGGATGGCCTTTTGCGGTTTGAATCAGGCTTTCCACTTTGATCTTTTTACCATTGACCTCGTAATTTTTTTTGCGTGGTTTCAGCACCTTGTCTCCATCTTTTTTTACGCCCCATTTTGAAATGAGATTTTCCAGGGCCATCTCTTCCACATCCTGCTGTACGTCCTTTTCTTCTATGCCAATGATCTCTTCTACTTCTGTGAGATAGCCATGAATCGATTCATCTTCCGGCTGAGCCATTGCAATTCCGGCAGAGACTATCTGGTCGGGCTCATTGGTCTGGGATTGTGCTATGACCGCAAAGGTGATCTGTCCTTCCTTCAACAGAGGAAGTCCTTCTTCTCTTGAAATGCATTTGCATCCGGGAGGAATGACGCTGGAAATTTTGACCAGATTACAGGTTTCAATACCCGCATCGCGAAGGGCTTCTTCAAAGGCCCTCATTTCTTTTTCGTGCATGCCTACACCGCGGGTCAGAAAAAATTTTGTTGGAACTAGGTTCATGAAAAAACTCATTCAAATTTTCATGCCAATTTCTTTCTTCCTCTCTCTTCTATCAACTCCCGCATAGGCGGGACAGGTACCAACTATCAACTACCAACTTTCAGTTTTAGTAATTTGCATGATGAGTCTATTTATCCGCTATGCCACCAAAGCAGATGCACCGCTGATCGCGGATATCAGCCACCAAACTTTTTATGAAACCTTTGCTTCGGAGAACACCGCAGAGGATATGCGCAAATTTCTCAGCGAACAATTCACCAAGGGGAAACTCATGCTGGAAGTGGGCACTCCTGAAAATACTTTTCTTCTGGCCTATCAAGACAACCAACCAGCCGGATATGTGAAGTTGCGCAATGCGAAGTGTCCTGCTTCACTTGGAAGCCGCAATGCCCTCGAAATCGCACGGATCTATGTGATCAGTAATCTGAAAGGAAAAGGAATTGGAAACTATCTCATGGAGGCTTCGTTGCAGGAAGCAAGGGAAATGTATAAAGAAGTGGTGTGGCTGGGCGTATGGGAAAAAAACAAACGCGCCATTCATTTTTATATCAAGTGGGGTTTCGAAAAATTCGATGAGACCGATTTTCTCCTCGGTAATGATTTGCAGCGCGACTGGCTGATGAAAAGGAAAATATAGATCAGATGATAGTTGGTAGTTGATAGTTGGTAGTTGTTAGAAGATACAGAAAGAGATTTCAGCGCAGATTTTTCGTAGCGGAAAGTTAATTGCTTGCGCCTTTTCTCCGCGGCTATTTTCTCGTCTCAACTCTGTACTCCGCATCCATTTCTTCTACCAACTACCAACTATCAACTACCAACTATCAACTACTACTTAATTATTTTTTTAAACAATCGCAGCTTCCCTTTGAAGGGTGGATATTTTATGGAAGGGTCGAACCAGGTGGGCGTTTTCATCACTGCTTTTTTATGAGTGAAAGTCTCAAAAGAAAACCGGCCGTGATAAGATCCGATGCCACTGTTTCCTCTTCCTCCGAAGGGGAGATGATAATTGGTGAGATGCCAGCTGGCATTGTTGACACATCCGCCACCAAACGGAATTTCTTCCAGCCATTTTTTTTCTCTTTCGCTGCTTTGAGTAAACACATAAAATGCGAGCGGATCGGGATTCCGATTGATAATATTTTTTGCTTCCTCCCTGTTTTTAAAACCGATAATCGGAAGAACGGGACCAAAGATTTCCTCACCCATCACAGATTTTTCGAGGGGAACATTCTCCAGCAATGTTGGTTCCAAATAGAGTGAAGATCGATCATGTTTTCCTCCGAAAACAATGGAACCCTGTTGCAGATATCCTACGAGCCTGTCGAATTGCTTTTGGTTGATGATCTTCCCATAATTATAACTCGATGAAGCATCTTCTGTGAAAAATTTTGTGATCGTTTTTTTGAGCAGCTTTATAAATTCTTCCTTCACCGATTCATGCACCAGCAGGTAATCGGGTGCTACACACATTTGTCCTGCATTAGAGAATTTGGTCATCGCTATTCGTCGGGCTGCCACATCCAGGCGTGCGTCCTGGTCCACCACGCAGGGGCTCTTCCCTCCCAGTTCAAGCGTTACAGGAACCAGCTTTTTTGCAGCCAGTTCATAAATGATCTTTCCCACTACGGTACTGCCGGTGTAAAACACATGATCGAAACGAAACTCATTGATCATGGCAGGAATAATCTGGGCGCCTTCGCCCTGCACCATGCATACATGCTCTTTCAAAAAACTTTCATCAATCAGTTTTTGCATTACGGCTGCAGTGGCCGGAGCAAATTCACTGGGCTTGAGCACGACGCAATTTCCTGCAGCAACAGCGCCCACCAACGGCGTCATCAGAAGTTGAAGTGGATAATTCCAGGGCCCTACAATAAGTACCACACCCAGGGATTCTTTATAAATAAAACTTTTGCCAGGAAGATTGAGGAGGTTGGTAGAGACTCGCTCGGGCTTCATCCATTTTCGAAGATGCCTGAGGGTATGACTGATCTCTGCGAGCAGAAAACCAGTTTCAGTAACCCAGCTTTCTTCCGGATTTTTTTTCAGGTCGTCGTACAAAGCCCGATGCAGTTCTTTCTCATATCGATGAATGGATCCTTTCAGGCTGAGAAGCGATTTTTTCCTGAAGTCAAAATCCCTGGTTTTGCCGGATAAAAAAAATTTCCGCAATTCCGCAAGCGAATGCCCCATGGTTCAAAATTAGGGATTAAGGTATTGGGGTAATAAGGTATTGAGGTATTAAGGTATGAAGGTGAAATCTGTCCAAAAATGTTTAATCAGCAAAGAAGGACGCTCTTAAATGAAGCCTTAAAAAATTTAATGAGCAACGAAAGAGTTTAAATAAATCAGTGGATAGCCGTTGCACGCGTACGATCGTTTTTAAGGCATTTTGAGTGTGAAACGATAATGCAATCCGTAATTCCTGGTATTATTACCAGGGGTTTCCTAATTTTGGTCGCTCAAATCCAGAGATGAGAATACACAAAGAAGGCTATCCTACCATCATCATCTCCACTATCGTAGTGGCCGTGATCCTCTTGCTGACTGTACTGCTGATCATGCCGCGTTATCCCATCCTGGGATGGCTGATTGCTGTAGGCATTGGCGGACTGCTTTTGTTCATTCTTTCTTTTTTCCGGATTCCCAACCGCAATTATACTGAAGGTCATGATGTGATTGTTGCTCCCTGCGATGGTACCGTAGTGGTGATCGAAGAAGTTGAGGCCGACGAATATTTCAAGGACAAACGGCTGCAGATTTCCATTTTTATGAGTCCGCTCAACGTGCACGTCAACCGGAATCCAGTAAGCGGAGAAGTGCTTTATAGCGAGTATCATCCAGGTAAATACCTGGTGGCCTGGCATCCGAAATCTTCTTTAGAAAATGAACGGCATTCGGTGGTCTATCGTCAGCATGGAAAAGAAATGCTGGTAAAACAAATAGCGGGCGCACTCGCCAAACGCATTGTCAATTACCTCAAGCCCGGCGACCATGTAAAGCAGGGAGCTGAAATGGGCTTCATCAAATTCGGATCAAGGGTAGACCTTCTTCTTCCACTGGAAGCAAAAATCGAAGTTAAGATCAACCAAAAAGTAAAGGGCGGAGTTACGGTGCTGGGGAAATGGTAAGGAGAGAAAGCTGATAATTCAAAGCTGTTAGCTGTTAGCTGATAGCTGTTAGCTCTATGTTATAGCCTGCGGCGAGGACTAGGTGGGTATAGTGTGTTCTAAGGTTAGATTTCTTATTGATAAGTGAGTTTTTTGTTGGGTTGAGATGTTGAATGGAGATGAATTAATGTGGGTAGATGTTTGTTATGCGCAGAGTTTTTATTGGAAGAAGATGTTTTTCGAGAATAATTTTTTTTAGGGTCAGTGATTATTGTGTTAGGAATTGTTGAGGGCCTTTTATTGAATGGAGATATTTTAATTTGAAAGGGATCATGAATTTTTGGGTGGGGTGGATCTGGATTTTTTGTAGATGACCATTCAAGAGTTCTTTTGATTGTAAATAAAAAATTGTCTTAACTTAATAGGACAATCCCATTACATGAAAAAGTATTTGCTGATTGCAGGCATTGGTTTACTGACCGCTGCAGGCGTTACTGCTACTGTGGTGGGCAGCAGTAAGAAAAAAACAACGCAACACACAAGCAAGAGCTGCACACACCATTGCAGCAAGGCCTCTAGGACTGCTTGCTATTGAAGTGAAAGCCTTCCGTAAAACGGAAGGCTTTTTTACAAAAAAGCTTTCAATTCGTTTAGTGTCGAAATGGTATAAGTGGGCTTCAGGTCCTGTGGAAGCTGGTTGTAATTGACATGAACCTGGTCCATGCCTACGCTCATCGCTCCGGCAACATCTACTTCCAGGCTGTCGCCGATCATCAGGCTTTCGGAAACGGATGCCCCTGTTCTTGCGAGTGCGTATTCAAAAATTTCTTTTTGTGGCTTGAGGCTGTTCGAGGATTCGGAGGTGATCACTTCTTCAAAAAAATGGTCGATGCCCGAGTTCTTTAGCTTGCTGTGTTGCGTCTTTTCAAAACCATTGGTGATCAGATGCAGACCATAATTTTTTTCCTTCAGGTACTGCAGGATTTCTTTTGTATCGGGAAATAAAATGGTTCTTGCGGGAAGCAATTGCAGAAACAATTCACTAAGCTGCCGGGCCAGTGCTTCATCTGCAATATGAAAATCGAGAAGGGTGAGCCACATCCTTTTGAGCCGGAGCTCTTCCTGCCTGATATATCCATTACGGTAACGAGCCCATAACTTTTCATTGTGCTGGAGATAGGTGCGGTGAAAAAGATCAAAATCATGAATGCCCTTGTCCACCAGTTTCAGGTCGATGTGAAGTTGCGCAAGGGTAGCCCTTGCATTGGCATCGAAGTCCCAAAGGGTATGGTCCAGGTCGAAAAAGAGGTATTTGTATTTCATGGTCCAAATAGGATTTAGATTTGTGACAAGAGTATCAAAAATAAAGCAACAAATATGAATGCTGTCATTACTGGCGCATCCAGAGGAATCGGAAAAGCAGTAGCCCGGATATTTGCCCAGCATGGATACGATCTTTACCTCTGTTCCAAAAACGAAGCGCGCTTGTTACAGGCTATTGAAGAATTGAAAACGGAGTTTCCTTCGATTACGGTTGACGGTAAGGCTTCGGACATCGGCAAAAAACAGCAGGCGCAATTATTCGGACAATGGGTATTGAACCAGGTTGACGATGTGGATGTGTTGGTGAACAATGCAGGAAGTTTTATACAAGGCAACATTTCAGATGAACCAGACGGCGCTTTGGAATCGATGATGGACCTCAATCTTTTTAGTGCCTATCACCTTACAAGAGTATTGCTTCCAAGGATGATGGCACATAGAAGCGGGCATATTTTTTCGCTTTGTTCCATTGCTTCGCTTGGGGCATATCCCAATGGCGGGGCCTATAGCATCAGCAAATTTGCACTTTTGGGATTCTCTAAAAACCTCCGCCGTGAGCTTCAACCATACGGTATCAAAGTCACCGCCGTCATCCCTGGAGCAGTTTATACGGATTCATGGAAAGGAAGTGGCGTTTCAAAAGACCGCATCATGGAAGAAGAGGACATTGCCAAAATGATCTATGCCGCTTCCCGCCTTTCTCCTCAGGCCGTAGTAGAAGAAATTATCCTCCGCCCTCAGTTGGGAGATTTGTGATGTGAGATGTGAGAGGAGAGATGTGAGATGTGAGAAGAGAAGTTTAAGTCATAAGAACCATCTCATTAATATTCATTATTGACTATTCATTATTCACTATTGACTATTCACTTTTCATTATTTACCATTCACCATTCACCATTCACCCTTCACCCTTCGCCAACAATAAAAACCCGGCCCCAAGAACACACTATACATAGACAGCCATCGCCGCAGGCTAATAGAAAAAAGCTAGCAGCTCTCAGCTAACAGCTAGCAGCTTTCGGCTAACATCTTTCTCCCTATTTTCGTTCTGATGAAAACAATCCTCACCGTTTTCTTTCTGGTTTTTCTTTTTAACCTGCAGGCGCAGAAAGTAAAGACCATCGTTCCGGCACAGGCTGTGGTAGTAGGCAATGCGTTTCAAATTCAATACATCATTTCAGATCCTTCCAGTCTGGTTTCCATTTCTTCACCTTCTTTCGACAGCCTGCATATCGTGAGTGGACCAAATCATTACAAGGGCACTGGCCTGGTGGATGGAAAAACTGCTGCTATAGAAAACATCACTTATACCCTGGTACCTTCTCGGATTGGACGAATAAAAATAAAAGGCATTGACGTCAGTTTTAAAAACCAACCCGTCCGCCATACCGAGGATGTGGTGATCATGGTGCTGCCACAACCAAGGGCCAGCTTCAGTTCCAGCTCCAGCTATACTGAAGTGTCCCTGTATGCTCCTGCATCGAAGACCGATCTGGAAAAACTGATCAACGAAAATCTTTTTGTACGCGCGGTGGTAGACAGGACCAGCTGTTTCATTGGAGAACCGATTGTAGCCACGTTTACGTTGTATTCCAGACTGCAATCCACCTCTGAGGTGATCAATGCTCCCAGCCTTTATGGTTTTAGTGTGATGGACATTTTAAATATTAATGAAGCACACCAGAAAGTAGAGACCATCAACGGAAAAGTGTTCAACACTTCCATCCTCAGAAAACTACAACTCTATCCCGAACAAGCAGGTAAGCTGCTGATCGATCCCATGCAACTTCAAAACGAAATTGAATTCAACGACACGCAAAGGCATGACACCAGACGGGTGGAAAAAATACTTGCCTCCAGTCCGGTGGTGATTCATGTTCAACCCCTGCCTGCGAAAAAGCCGGATGACTTCACCGGAGCGGTGGGAAATTTTTTCATCGAGGCAAAAATGGACCATGCGGAAATGCAAACGCAACAACAAGGCAAGCTGGTGATCAAGGTGAGTGGCCAGGGAAATTTTATACAATTTGCTCCTCCCATTGTTGACTGGCCACGAGTTTTTGATCCATATGATCCGGTGGTGACGGATCATATCAACAAAAACCAGGTACCTGCGCAAGGAAGCAGGGATTATGAATTTCCTTTCAGTACCGACAGTCCCGGACATTATGTGCTTCCTCCCATACAGTTTTCTTTTTTTGATCCTTCTTCCCGTTCGTATAAAACCATTAGTTCGGATACGATGGTTGTGGATGTTCACCAGGGACCGGCGCCACACGAATCTCCTCATAAAAAAACTACATCATCGTTCACCTTGTTGGGATGGGTGCTGGCAGCATTGCTTTTTGTGGTGATATCACTTTGGGCATTCCTGAAATATTCCAGAAAAAGGCAAACCAGTCTTTCTCTTCCCATTCAACCAGCAAAACCCGACCTGCTTGAACAGTTGCAGCAAATGGATGCAAATGATCCGGGGAACCTTTTACAACAAGTCCAGAAAATTCTTGCAAAGGCGCAAAAAGAATATCCTGAAATACCACCCGATTTGAAAGAAGAATTTCTTTCGCTCCAGGAGGAGTGCATGCTCTACACGTATTCGAATATCGTTGAAGAGAAAAAGTCTCAGGAACTGAGGAAAAGAGCAATGGAACTCATTAAAAAAATTTCGGCCGGCCGTGGTTAACAGATCACCGGTCTATTCCGCATATTTATATCCAACGCCCCGCACAGAGTGAAAGTATTTGGGATTTCGGCTGTCGGCTTCAAAATATTTTCGGAAGTTGAGAATGAAATTGTCAATGGTCCTTGTAGTAGGGTACACATTATATCCCCATACCGACTGCAGGATCTTTTCCCTGGGCACCACTTCATTTTTATTTTCAATCAGTAGCTTCAGCAACATGGCTTCTTTCTTGGAGAGCTGAATTTTCTCACCTCCTGCTGTAACGGCTTCCTGTGCCCTGAAATCAACTGTATGTCCTCCAAACTGGTACACATCACCCACGGTTGATTTATCCTGAAGCCTTTTATTTTTCAGTATCAGTTTTTGCACGCGCAGCAAGAGTTCTTCCAGGTTAAATGGCTTGGTGAGGTAATCGTCTGCGCCTTTCTTGAGTCCCAGAACCCTGTCGGCGCTGCTGTCGCGGGCACTGAGAATGAGAATAGGAATTTCAGTATTGGTAAGACGAATGTTCTGTGTTACGTTAAAGCCGTCTATCTCCGGTATCATCACGTCGAGTATCATGAGGTCGAAGTATTCGTTCTGTACCGCTTTCATGGCTTCCATTCCATCATAAGCAGAAGTAACCTGATAACCTTCCAGCTCCAGATTCATCTTCAATGCTTCGTGCAGGTTTTCTTCATCTTCCACCAGAAGTATGGAAGGCTTCGAAGGATTAAACGGCATATGATCAAACAGAAAATTGAACGATAAAATTACATCCTTGCGGCTGATTATCTTCCACGCTGATGCGGCCATTGTGGTCTTCAGCAATTTTTTTGCAGAGATAAAGTCCCAGGCCTGTGCCCTTGGCCTTGCGGGTTTGTTCATTGCCAACCCGGTAAAATTTTCTAAAAACATTTTTCTTTTCTTCCGCGCTGATACCGGGTCCCTGGTCGCGTACCTGCAGCACAATGGCACCGGGCTTGTTTTGAAGAGACAATTCAATTGGTTTGTCTTTCGGCGAATACTTATTGGCATTCTCCAGCAGATTGCTCGCCAAAAGTTTCAACAACAGTGGGTCTCCCTCCAGATCAATATCTTCTTCAATGTGGTTGATCATCTTTCGGTCGGTATAGCGAAGAGAAAACTGGTGCGAAAGATCGCGGACAAGATCAGAGAAATTAAGTTCTTCCCGCGACAGATGATAGGAATGACCATCGAGCTGAGAAGAGATCAGGATATTGTTGATCAGGTTGTCGAGCCTCAGTGTTTCCTGGAGCGTCATGTTCAGGAGCTTATCTCTTTTTTGTTCATCGAGCTGGTATCGCTGAAGGGTTTCAAGATTGAGGCGTGATACGGAAATGGGAGTTTTGAGTTCATGAGTGATGGCCATCACAAAATTCTGTTGTTGTAGTTGTGTCCGGAATTGTCTGCGCACCGAGCGGTAAATAAAAGCTGCACCAACCAGGATCAGTAAAAGAAAAGTGGTGCCCTCGCCAATGTATTTGGCCCTGTTTCGTTTTCTCTGTATCTCAATTTTCGTAAGCTCCTGACGGAAAGAAGAAGAATCAACCGGCTGCACCATCTCCAGTTGTTGGCGTCTCAGTCGGTACATCGTATCGTTTTGCTTATACAGGGAAAGGAACCACCATACCAGGGCAGCAATGATATAAGAAAGCAGTACCCAATAAACAATGGTTGTAAGCACCCACTTCCTTTTGCTTCCCGCGGCCATGTTATTGAAGTTTCTTTTCAATGCGCAATCCTACATTGAACACATTCTCCAACGGGTCCTCACGCATGATCTGTTCGAGGGTGAATACATATTCTCCTGGTCTTTTAAAATAGAATCGTTCCTCGCCAGGTGTGATGAGGATGCGGTGTTCGTACAGATCATCCATAGCATCGTTTGTGAGCCATCCTTCGCTGTTGGCCAGGGGAAGCTCGTACTGTGCTTTTTGAACGGTAGTATCGCCGGGGATGTGCGTGTACAGGTTCAGCCAGATGTTATTGAAATTGTATTTTTCACTGTGTCGAAAAACGATGTAAATATTATAGGGAGTAGAGGTATCGCTGATGGTAAAATGAAATTCAGGTTTGTAATTGCTTTGCCAGGCATGACTGGGTATGGGTACATCTTTTTCAAAAAGGTCAACCTTCTGACAGGAAAAAACTCCGGTGAGTGCTGCGAATAACAAAACTGAAACTAAGTATCGAACCATCTTACAAATCTAAGAAACCCCGATTACCCGGGTTCTACATTGTTTTAGTAAGGAAAAAGAGAATTCACCTCAGAAAAAAGAGAACGCGGAGGTTTGGCGGAGAAACATTTCTGGTTTCTGGTTTATGGTTTCTTCAAAGCGGTCTTTTCATTGCATCCAGATATTTCAACTCCTGGTTCTCCTTGCTACCAACTACCAACTCTCCCAATTACCTTGATAGTACAGTATAGTAAATTTCCTGGAAACCAGCTCTCTCCCTAATTCCTTAATCACGGATAACAAGATTAAGTTTGGATTTCACGCCTGCCCGTACCGGACGGTACGTTCGGTACGGGGATTGATTAAAAAGATTGGCCCGACTGATATTTTCATAGAAACCGGTTCTCTTCCAAATTCCAAATTCCAAATTCCCAATTCCCAATTCCTCTTCGGCCGCCGCCGCCTTGGCGTAGGCGGCAATTCCACCTTAATACCTTAATACCTTAATACCATAATACCTTAATACCTCAATACCCTAACACCTACAACACATTCAACACCTGTTCCTTCGCTTTCTCCAGCTCGTCTTTCATCAGCACGACACTTTTCTGGATGGAAGCATCGTAGGCCTTGGCACCGGTTGTGTTGATCTCGCGCCCGATTTCCTGCAGGATGAAAGAAAGTTTTTTGCCCTTGGAGTCTTCTTCTTCGTTGAGCACCGAAGTGAAATAGGAACAGTGATTCTTTAGTCGCACCTGTTCTTCGCTGATGTCAATTTTCTCTATGTAGTAGATCAGCTCCTGCTCCAGGCGGTTCTGATCGTAATTCTCTTTTCCGATTTTTTCTTCCAGCAGTTTCTCGATCCCTTCCCTGATCTTTTGCTGGCGCAGCGGTTCGAGGCGGATCACTTCTTCCTGTTGCTTGAGAATATTCTGGATGCGAAGCTCGAGGTCCTTTTTGAGCGATTTACCTTCTTCGATGCGATGATAGTTCAGGTCTTCAATAGCAGCCAGGATGATGCTGGTGAAAGTTTCCCATTCCGAATCGGTGAGTGTTTCACCTGTGGGGGTAATGACCTCGGGAAGTTTTACCAGGGTACTCAGAATATGAGATGGGTCAAGGCCAAGTTCGCGCGACAAAGACTCCAGCGGTTTGTAGTAAGCTTTTGCCAGGTCTGTGTTGATGCTAACGGGTTTGGAGCTTCCCGTTTCTTTTAAACTGATAGTACAGTCAATGGAACCGCGATTTAATTTTTCAGAGAGGATGCGTCGGATATCGAATTCAAAAGGCTTCAGAAAGGCAGGCATCTTCAACTGCAGCTCGAACTGTTTTCCATTGAGAGATTTAATATCAATCAAAAAAGTTTTGTCGCCCAGGTTCCGTTCTGCTCTTCCAAAGCCGGTCATCGATTTAATCATGAAGGTATTTTTAGATGTTGGTAAAGGTATTTGAATTAGGGTATCTGCATCGAAAGGGTGGTAAACAAAAGTCCCCCGCTCGAGCGAGGGACTAATATGTAGATGGGTTAGTAAGTAAGGGAAATAAAATTCCCAACACAATATTAAAAATAATTTTCTCTAACTAAAAAATTTTTGAGAAGAAATTATTCACATTTTTTATGGCGTTTGTGGATTGAATCCAAATCTTCAAGAAGCTTTCCGGCCATTTGATCGATCCACCACGACGGATTTTCCTTTGTCTTTTCTTTCTTCTCTAAAATTTGCAACAGCGTATTTTCTCTTTCCACCGATGATTTACTCCGGGTGAATGATGCAATTACTGTGCTTCCTCGCTCCATTTTGTTCCGCTTACCTTTGAAAAAATTTTTTCCATGCGTTTCGAGAAACCTGTTCCTCTCACAGAAATTGCAAGACTGATTGGCGCGCAGATCCTGGGAAGTAAAGAGAGAATGGCTACCGGTATCAATGAGATCCACAAAGTACAAGAAGGCGACCTCGTGTTTGTTGACCATCCAAAGTATTATCAGAAATGCATAGAGTCTCTGGCAACATTCATTATCATCAACCAAAAAACCAGCTTTCCCCCCGGGAAAGCACTTCTTCTCACCGACCAACCTTTTGAAGCATATCAAAAAATTGTTGATCATTTTCGTCCCTTCGAACCATCTATGAAACCGGTGAGTGAAACGGCAGTGGTGGGAACGAATACTGTGATCATGCCTGGAGCATATGTTGGCAATAAAGTAAAAATTGGTGCTCACTGCATCATTCATCCCAATGTGGTGATTCTCGATCACTGCATCATTGGAGATGGCGTGATTATCCAGGCAGGAACCGTAATTGGTAGCGATGCATTTTATTACAACAAGAAAACAAACCGCAACATTCACTACCGCAAGATGTTGAGTTGTGGACGGGTAGTAATTGAAAACGAAGTGGAGATTGGCGCCAACTGCACCATTGATCGTGGGGTGAGCAGTGATACAATTATTGGAGCAGGTACCAAGATCGATAACCTGGTTCATGTAGGACACGATACGGTGATCGGTAAAAATTGCTTACTGGCAGCACAGGTTGGTATTGCCGGTGCCACCACGCTGGAAGATGAAGTAATTCTTTGGGGACAAGTGGGCGTCAGCAAAACCTTAACCATCGGCAAGGGTGCAGAGTTGTACGCGCAGAGTGGAGTACCTGCGAGCCTTCCCGGCGGAAAAAAATATTTTGG
>JBJMLU010000242.1:0-7351 GCA_045805145.1 Flavisolibacter sp.
ATTTCTATTTATTACCGTCAATCTCTTCTCCGTCCTCTGTCCTTAGGTTTTACTTCAATGTTGTTAATTACATTCATCTCTGCTCTGTCCTCTGTCATCTGTCCTCTCACATCTCTCTTCTCACATCTCACATCTCACCTCTCACATCCCAAACCGAATGGTTGATGCCCTTAGTTAGCACTTTACCTCAGGACGTCATTGCGAGCGGAGCGAAGCAATCTCCTTAATTGATTTTGCTGAACGCTATGTTCAAGTAGCGACGATTGTCCTTCGCTTGTTAGGTGTCTTGCTGAATAGAATTACAGGAAGTACCTGCCTACCGGCAGGCAGGCAATGGAGTGACACGACTGAGGCTGAGTCTTGCACTAAGCTGGGTAAATTATTTTTCTAAAATTTAAGTACAGCGGTAAGCCGGGACAATAAAAATTAAAGAGCGACTAATTTCACTTACTCGTTTGCGGGGAAGCCAACAAGAGTAACCGTGGTTTTATTATTTGAATTATTTTATCAGCTGCAGTTCTATCTTCAGCTTCTCTTGTGTCACTCACTTTTACTTCCTGTAATTCTATTCAGCAAGACATCTAACAAGCGAAGAACAATGGTCGCTACTTGAACATGAGTTTCGGTTGTCTCAGCACTCGAGATTGCTTGCGCCGCTCGCAATGACGTTCATAGGTAAAGTGCTAACTAAAGGTATCAACGATTCGGTTCAGAATGTGAGATGTGAGATGTGAGATGTGAGAAGAGAGATGTGAGAGGACAGATGACAGAGGACAGAGCAGAGATGAATGTAATTAACAACATTGAAGTAAAACCTAAGGACAGAGGACGGAGAAGAGATTGACGGTAATAAATAGAAATTGAAATAAAAACCTAACAACAGATTGACCGTAATTAACAGCATTGAAATAAAACCTGATCGACTTAAATAACACATCCGCGAAATCCTTTCATCCCCTAAAATCTGCGATCAGTAAACGCTCTACCCTATAAACAACATAGCTCTCGCCGAAGGCTACAATCGGGTGCTAACAGCTAGCAGCTAATAGCTAGTAGCTTCTCTCATCTCTTTGTTGTTGAATTATAAAAGCAATCAGTTCCTCCAGGGAAACATCAATCCTTGATAAGGCATCATGGATATCTTCCCGGCTTACCTGCGCAGCGAAGGAAGGGGTCTTGAGTTTTTTTTGAATGCTCTTTACGTCCATTCCCTCGTAACGGGTAGGACGAATCAATGCTGCAGCATGGATAAATCCGGAAAGTTCGTCAATAGCATAGATCATCTTGTCCATTTTTGTTTCGGGTTCTACTCCAAAATGCCTGGGACCATGCGAAGCAATGCAATGGATCACCGAAGGATCGATGTTTCTTTTTTCAAGTTCTTCGATGATGATGCGGCAGTGCTGGTCGGGATATTTTTCCCAGTCTGCATCATGAAGAAGTCCGGCCAGCCACCATTTATAAGCTTCTTCGGAGGAGAGATGTTCTTTTTGCAGTGCCCAGGACTTCATCACGGCGGCCACCTGCTTCATGTGAAGCCTCAGTTTTTCATTGGGCACCCATTCTTCGAGCAATTGAATTGCTTCCTGTTCCGTCATTACCCTGCCTTCGTTTGCAGGGTTACCAAATTTGTTTCTTCCGATCGGTTGAACAGCCGTCGCCATAGTCATTTCTTTGGGAGCAAGATACGTTCTGTGCGTGATGAATAACGAGGTGAAGGAAACTCCAGTGTGGCATGCGCAGCAGTAGGATGTTTTACCTTGGATGCCCTGCCTCCTGAGATCAGATGTTCCCAGGCCGACTGCCATTCCGGATATTCTTCGGAGTCCTGTTGCCAGTGAACAATGGATGCTTCATCGCACCAGATCTGAAGTTTGGGCATGGCCTTCTTGTGTGCATCTGCATTGCGATAGGTTCTCATGTCGGCTTCACTGTTCCAAAGGGTCATGGTCCAGAAAGTAAGGTGTTTATCGAGAAGGGTCTTGCCCTTGATGAATCGTGAATTGCGAACGAGTTGATTGGCCGAACGCGTGGTGTGTACCATGAACGGAAGAAGATACCAGGCCGAGCGCAGCCGAAGCCGCGTGATGGAAACAAAGGGCATATGAGGGAGCTTAGTCTAATTTAAGCAGATTATGAAGTCAAAAGTGAAAAGTGAATAGATAAAAGTGGTTTTGAAAGTTCAAAGTTCAAAGTTCAAAGTTGTAGGTTGAAAGAGGCAGATAAAAGTTAAAGAGGCGAGGGCTCGCTTCGCTCGGTGGGTTTTTCAAACGCCAAGAAACGCAAAGAATACGCAGAGGAACGCAAGGCTTCTTTCTTTAAAATCCCCTGCGATCCTTTGCGCTTCTTTGCGTTCATTGCGTTAAAAAGGTTTGCCTGCAATTGTGTATCGTTAGTTTTTAGAAAAAGGACCAAGGTTAGTAGTCATCTTGTGCCAATTCTGCACCCGCTTCTCCTCTTTGATCGAAATGAAAGATCACTCCTTCGTACTCTTCGATCTAATCAGTTTTTTCTTTTGAGCATCAGTTTTGCCCTTATCTTGTTAACGACTTCCAAAACCTGTCAAAAATTTTATTGTTTTTCAACGTGTTATAAAGGTGCTATAAAAAATAGGCCCTTAAATCCTTGGGTTGAATAGGGTCCATCCTTTACCTTCGCGCCTCCAAAAATCCTGCACTGCAAGATGAATGGGATCGGCTGGAGGGATGGCTCCGGCGATTATTTTTTAATCAGCAGATAGTAGCGGGCTCAAAGCCTGGTGCTCTCGGCTCAAAGTTTTTCTCAATGAGTAAATTACATTTTACAACAAAGCATGCGAATGCGGCTACCGTTCAACACAACTGGTATGTGGTTGATGGTACCAATCAAACCGTGGGACGTATGTGCTCTCGTATTGCAGCGATATTGCGCGGCAAGAACAAAGCATATTACACCCCTCACGTAGACTGTGGCGATTTTGTGATCGTTACCAATGCAGACAAGGTGAAATTCACCGGCAACAAGATGGATGAAAAAGTGTACGACCATTATACGGGTTACCCCGGTGGCCGGAAAGAAGAGATTGCGAAGGAACTAATCAAACGCAGACCTGAAGTGATTGTGGAAAGAGGCGTAAAAGGAATGCTTCCAAAAAACCGTCTCGGCCGGAAGATGTACAAAAAATTATTTGTGTATGCAGGCGATCAGCATCCGCACACCGCACAGCAACCAAAAGAATTAAAATTTTAAAGGCCTGAGACAGAAGTTCCGGTGAACAATCGGAATGATGTCCATGCATAAATTCTCGAAAATGGAAAAACAAAAAAATAGTGTTGGGCGCCGTAAGGAAGCTGTCACCAGGGTCTTCATCGGCCGTGGCAATGGCGCTATTATCGTCAACGACAAAGACTATAAATCTTATTTCCCTCTGGTGTATCTGCAGAACCAGGTGGAAAGACCTTTAAAAACTGTCGAAGCAGCCGACAAGTTTGATGTAAAGATCAATGCTGTCGGTGGTGGATTGAAAGGACAGGCAGAAGCCGCCATGCTGGGTATTGCCCGTGCCCTGGTGGAAGTGAATCCTGAACTTCGTCCTGCGCTCAAAGCTGCAGGATTGCTGAAGCGTGATCCGCGTTCTGTGGAGCGTAAAAAATTCGGTAAGAAAAAGGCCCGCAGAAGCTTCCAGTTCTCTAAACGATAAAGAGAGAAGCTGTTGGCTGATAGCTATTGGCTATTGGCAGCAGTAGTGATAATAAAATTTTAAACAAAAAGCTATCAGCTAAAAGCTTACTACAAATGGAACAAAACACTTCCTTACAGCAACAACTCCTTGAAGCAGGTGTTCATTTTGGTCACCTGAAGAAGAAGTGGAATCCAAAGATGCTGCCGTATATCTTCGCTGAGAAGAAAGGCATTCACATCATTGACCTCAATAAGACCACAGAGGCCATGCAGGAAACAGCAGCTGCGCTGAAACAAATTGCGCGCAGTGGAAAAAAGGTCCTCTTCGTAGGAACCAAAAAACAGGCAAAGGACATCGTTACTGAATGCGCACAGCGCGTGAACATGCCCTTTGTTACCGAGCGCTGGCTGGGTGGTATGCTCACCAACTTCAACACCGTTCGTAAGAGCGTGAAGAAAATGCAAAGCATTGAAAAAATGCTGGGCGATGGATCATTCGATTCCATCACCAAGAAAGAGCGCCTGACTTTGAGCCGTGATAAAGACAAGATGGAAAAGGTGCTGGGTGGAATTGCGCAACTGGGTCGTGTGCCTGCTGCTCTTTTCATCGTAGACATCGGACATGAACATATTGCTCTTGCTGAAGCAAAGCGTTTGGGCATCACAACTTTTGGTGTTGTTGATACCAATTGCGATCCCAACAGAGTTGACTTTGCTATTCCTGCCAACGATGATGCAACAAAATCAATTGCCATCATTACCAATTACATCACTGCTGCCATCGCAGAAGGACTTGCCGAAAGACAAGCTGCCAAGGACGAAGAAGGAGATGAAGGAAATGTGGATCAGGAGAATGAAAAAAGAGCTGCGCGTCTGGAAGCAGAAGCACAGGCTGAAGGTGGACGTGGCCGCGGTCGTGGACAGGGAGGCGGTGCCGGAAGAGGTGGTACAGGACGCGGACCTGGAGCTGGTGGCGGAGCTGGCGGACAACGCCGTCGCACACCACAGGGCGGAGGAGCCGGTGGCGGACAGAGACGCCCGGGCGGAGGAAGGTAGGAGAGAGATGTGGGATGTGAGATGAGAGATGAGTGGAGGGAAAGAGAAAAAGAAAGAGGGAGGAGAAAGAGAAAGAAGTGGGTGAAAGAATGGAGATGTGAGATCAGTACAGAGAAGAGAATGGTTGGAGAGAGATTTATTTTATTATCAAATTTTGAATCTATGTCTACTGCAACAATTACTGCACAGGATATAAATAAATTGCGTCAGGCTACAGGCGCTGGCATGATGGATTGCCGCAAGGCTTTGACCGAAACAGGTGGCGATTTTGAAGCAGCCATTGACTGGTTGCGCAAACAAGGTCAGAAAGTGGCTGCCAAGCGTAGCGACCGTGAAGCAAAGGAAGGCGTGGTAGTTGCCCGCACAACACCCGATAACAAAACAGGTTTTGTCGTTACTATTTCCTGCGAAACAGATTTCGTTTCCAAGAATGCCGACTTTGTTGCATTTGCACAATCCATTGCTGATGCAGCCGTAAAAAATAATGTGAAGAGCGCTGAAGAACTGAATAATGTTTCTATCAATGGTTCAAAGGTTTCTGATATGATCAACGACAAGTTGGCTTCCATTGGTGAAAAGATCGGTGTTGCACGTTTTGAGCGTATCGAAGCTCCTTATGTTGCTTCTTATATTCACGGTGCTTATCGTATGGGTGTTCTGGTTGGATTCAACAAGAATGCAGGCGAAGCAGGAAAGGACATTGCCATGCAAATTGCAGCGATGAATCCCGTTGCTGTGGATGCAGCATCTGTTCCCGCTGATGTCATCAAGCGTGAAAAGGATATCGTGATGGAGCAAATGAGACAGGACCCAAAAATGGCAGGAAAGCCTGATGAAATGATTTCCAAAATCGCAGAAGGTAAACTCAATGCCTTCTTCAAAGAAAGTACGCTTACCGCGCAGGCTTACGTAAAAGACAATTCCAAATCAGTAGGCGAATATCTGAAAAGCGTAGCTCCTGACCTGAAAGTGACGGAGTTTAAGAGAGTAGCTTTAGGATAAGCTGCGAGCCGAGAGTTGTGAGCTGCGAGTTTGCTGACGACAGTGATTTATTAAGCCTATAAGCAATAAAAATACAACAGATCAAGGCCTGAGATTTTTCTCGGGCCTTGATCTGTTTATAACGATTTCCCTTCACATTCACTACTTCTCTTACTTCTCCACCTCTCAAACCTACAACTTCTCGCAGCTCGCTGCTCACAGCTAGTAGCCAACAGCTCTCAGCTCACAGCTTTCGCACTATTGTTTCGCATCCAAAATCACCGGCGCGGTTCTGTTTCCCATCATGATGATCTTTGCGTTTTGTGACTGTGCCATTTCTTTCATGGCCTTGATCTGTTCGTATTGCAATTGTTTGTCGGTAAGGCTTTCGCTGATGATGCGCTGGTAATCGGCAATACCCTGGGCTTCTACGCGCTTGCGATCGGCCTCCTGTCTTTCTTTCTGAAGAATGAACTGCATTTTTTGTGCTTCCTGTTCTGCCTGAATTTTTTGTTCAATGGTTCCTTTTACAGCAGCAGGAAGAGTGATATTTCTCACGAGCAAGTTTTCCAGCAACAATCCTCTCGACTTAAAATCTGTTTCAATTCCTTTAAAGATCCTGTTTTGAAATTCATCGCGTTTGGTGGAGAAGAGGGCCACTGCATCATAGTACACTGCATTGTCGCGAATTCGTGTGCGTGCGATGGGACGAACGATCTTGTCTTCATAATCCACGCCTGTTTCGCGGACGATCCTGGGTGCTTCAATGGGAATTACACGATAGAGAACTGTGAGGTCAATGGTTACTTCCAGTCCGTCGGCTGTAAGTACACGAATTGCATCATCACCCATTTTATGTCCTTCGTCGTTGGTGCCGCTCATGGTATAATTCTGAGTGCGTACATCCATTCGGTCTATTTCGAATAAAGGGTTGATCAGATGCAGTCCGCTGGTAAGCACTTGTTGCTGTACCTTACCAAAGAGTTTGGTAACGCCTACCTGTCCGGCATCAATGGTCACAAAACAGCTAACCAAAGCGCCAAGAACGATGAATCCGATGGCAACGAGCATGCCGACGCGAAAGAATCCGGAAAGATTGGGAACGGAGCGAAGAGCAAGGGCAATCACCAGAATGATGAAGCCCAGAACAATGAGTACCATAGCAGTTTGTTTTTGATAGTGTAAATGTAATGGGAAACAGTTGAGTGCAACCAATGTTGCACTGATTGCACATTCTTTAATAGCTCACTGCTCTTGTTGGCGTCTCCGGCAACGAGTAATTTTAATGTAGTTTTTATTTTTATTAGAGATTTTTTCAGAGGCACTCTTTCTTTAATGATTAGCTTTTTTTGGGAGAGTTTTCCTAATGGCAGTCAGTTTTTACTGGTTGGTTTTTTTCTTTTTCCACTTTTGGCATTGCCCCAATGCGTTAAACTAAGCGGTCATTCTCTTTGGATCGAAGCTTACTACCAGGAATTAGGTTTTCTTAAGTTCTTAGTGCTTTTATTCGAAGAGCGTGAAGGCGCTGTGTTCCCCCGCCTCCGGCGGGGCTGGAACGGTCCTATTATTCGAAGAGGGCAGTAAGCCGAATCAATGGAGTAAAATAGAAGAGAAGTCATAAGCGGGTTTTGCTTACATCTGAAGAAATTGCGGG
>JBJMLU010000243.1:0-3025 GCA_045805145.1 Flavisolibacter sp.
CAATTTCATGGGCTGTTATGCCGCCATTCACGGACTAAAGATTGGCGATGCTATTTGCAAGGCAGATCCTGATGCGCGAGTGCTGATTGTATGCACTGAACTTTGTACGCTTCATTTTCAACGTCAGGCAACCATGGATAATATTGCATCCTCGCTTCTTTTTGGAGATGGATCTGCCGCTGTGTTAATGACGGGCAATAGTTCAAAAGAGAAAGGACTTTATCTCGACCAGTTTCACAGCGAAATCATTCCAAAAGGCAGAAGAGATATGGCCTGGGAACTTTCTTCATCAGGATTTGTGATGACGCTAAGTGGTTATGTGCCCGATTTGATTGAAGAAGACTTTCGCTCCATTACCGATCATGCCTTGGAAAATGAAAACATCAAAAGCTCCGACATCTCGCACTGGTGCATTCATCCGGGTGGAAAAAGAATTCTTGAAGCCATCCAGCACAGCCTTCAGATTAGTGCAGAAGAACTGAAGTCCTCTTATGAAACATTAAGAGAGTTTGGCAATCTGTCTTCTGCAACCATTTTGTTTGTTCTGAAAAAAATGATGAAGCAGAAAACATCCATCCGCAAATTATTTGGTGCGGCCTTCGGTCCGGGGCTAACAGTGGAAACCTTTACCGCGCATGCCTAAATTTGATTATGAACCGCTCCTATCAAAAAGAATTGCTGGATGGAACAAATCTTCCTTTTGAAGACATCCGGAAAAATATGGAGGAGCTGGATCTGATCAACACTCACCTCGGCGGTCATAAGATCAGCACTCAGGGAATTTCCATCTTAACACAGAATATTTCGGCTGCTCAATCCATACTTGTCGTAGAGATTGGCTGTGGCGGCGGGGACAACCTGAGGGCATTGCGCAAATGGGCAGATCATCATCAGCGAAAACTGGAACTATCCGGCATCGACATCAATCCTGAATGCATTGCTTTTGCAAGACAGCAAAAAAATAATTCCGGCATCAACTTTATCTGTTCCGATTTCAGGGACGTGATATTTAACCGAAAGCCTCAGATCATTTTTTCTTCCCTTTTCTGCCATCATTTTACCGAAGAAGAGCTGGTGACCCAGTTGCAGTGGATGAAAAATAATTCCAGCATTGGATTTTTCATCAATGACCTTCATCGCCATCCTCTTGCTTATCATTCTATCAAATTGCTTACGAAGTTGTTTTCCAGAAGCTACCTGGTCAAAAATGATGCACCACTTTCGGTGAAAAGAGGATTGAGCAGGAAGGAATGGAAAGCGATCTTTCATCAGGCCCGGATTTCCTCATTCGAATGCCGCTGGCGATGGGCCTTTCGCTGGCTGATCACCTGCACATGCAATTGAACCCGACATATGATGCAGCAATTGTTGGCGGAGGTCTGGCAGGACTGGCTGCTGCCATTGGGCTGCGCAAAAAAGGATGGTCCGTCGTGTTGTTTGAAAAAGAAAAATTTCCCTTTCATAAAGTTTGCGGTGAGTATGTAAGCCTGGAAAGCTGGAACTTCCTCGAGTCGATAGGACTTCCTCTCTCAAAAATGAATTTGCCCATCATCGACCACCTTCTTCTTACCGCACCAAATGGTAAATCCTTCAACACAACTTTACCTCAGGGCGGATTCGGAATCAGCAGGTACCGGCTGGATTCCTTACTGTCAGGCATAGCCGAAGATCATGGGGTGCATTTGGCAGTTCAAACAAAAGTGGAAGACATACATCATGAAAACAAATTCGTGGTCCACAGCGTGGATATCCATGGTAAAAAAACGGTGACTTCCGCTCGCGTCTGCTGCAATGCTTTTGGCAAGCGCAGCAACCTTGATATAAAATGGAAAAGAGATTTTCTGCAACAAAAAGACCGGCGACTGGAAAATTATGTGGGGATCAAGTACCATGTTCAAACAAACTGGCCACAAAACCTGATCGGCCTGCATAATTTTGAAAATGGCTATTGCGGAATTTCGAAAGTGGAAGATGAGCGGTTTTGCCTTTGTTACATGACCAGGGCAGAGAATCTGAAAAAATCGGGCAACGATATCAGGAAGATGGAAGAACAGGTGCTGTACCAGAATCCCCATCTGAAAAAAATTTTTATCAGCAGTGACCGCTGCACTGATTTTCCCGTTACGATTTCTCAAATTAGTTTCGGTAAAAAAACACAAATCGAAAACCACATGCTTCTCCTGGGCGATGCAGCCGGCATGATTACACCCCTTTGTGGTAATGGCATGAGCATCGCTCTTCACACCGCGAAACTGGCCACTGAACTTGTTGACAGATATCTATCTTCAGAAATAGACCTTGGAACACTTGAGGCTTCTTATTCCAAGCAATGGAAACATCATTTTGCAGGACGACTTCAAACAGGAAGGATCTTGCAAAGATTTTTTGGAAGCAACAGCCTGAGTAATTTTTTTGTTCAAAGCTTCCGTCGTTTTCCTTTCCTGGCTTCTCCCCTGATCCGAATGACACATGGTTGTCCTTTTTAAGGCATGGGCTTTGTAATTTTGACTATCAAAGAAAGAATATGTCTGAGAAAAAAAAGACCCTGGTGCTGGGTGCTTCGCAAAATCCTTCACGTTATAGTTATCTGGCCATTCAGCGACTGAGGGCACACCAGCATCCCGTTGTGGCCGTAGGAAAAAGAGTGGGACAGGTAGCGGATGTTTCCATCTCGAAAGATCATCAGGCCGAACCGGATGTGGACACAGTAACGCTTTATCTCAATCCAAAGAATCAGGTGGAATACTATGATTATATTCTTGACCTTCAGCCCAAACGCATCATCTTCAATCCGGGAACTGAAAATGAAGACCTGATCCGCAAAGCAAAAGAAAATAATATCCAGCCTGTCATTGCCTGCACATTGGTGATGTTAAGCACCGGACAGTATTAGGAGTCGGGAGTTGGGAGTTCGGAGTTTTGAGTTCAAAGTTCAAAGTTCAGAGTCGGTGAACTACAAGGCGGTTAGTACTACTGGTTGGGAGGGGATTGCTTCGCTGCGCTCGCAATGACGTTCACGGGTTTC
>JBJMLU010000244.1:0-15318 GCA_045805145.1 Flavisolibacter sp.
TTGCTTTTCAATTCATCAGTCGTATTTTTAACCGACTCAAGTTGCCGGACTGACATCTATAACGCCCGGCACAGCAGCAAGCCCTGAACGTAAGCAGCCACCCTGTTGGACACAGTTTTCAAATTCATGCAAGCACTTTTCATACCTGACATAATAAAAATTAACCTGCGTGAGAGGCATGGCAATCCCTTAAGGCAAGAAAATGTTTTAATCGGAATTCACACATTTGCGACCCATAAGAACAACATTAATATTTCACCATTTCTTAGCGACACAACAGGACAGTTTATCATAACAAAAGACCAAATAAAAGAGCGAGCCGACATTTTTATTGACTATGGTATTATGGACTACGGTTCACTTGAATCTGCAAGACCTGACATTCAAATCTACTATTGGGGAAACAATAGTCTTAACCGATACATTAATTATTGGACAATGCTTCTCAAAAACAAAAAGACGAGAGTGAAAACAGAAATGGAAATAAAACTGTTGGGACACATGGAACAGAGATTTGCAGAAATTACAAAAAGAGAGACCGAAGAATTAGAGGTTTACTCCAACTGCTTTAACAGACAAACAAAACTAAGTGATGACATTATCTTAGTTAGTGATCATTGGGACAGACCAGAAAATGAAAAAGCATATACAGCCACTCTACCCGTATGACACAGTAGGGCGAGCTGCTTACATGGGGTTTTGCTCAGCGGGGCCGACGAACATATCCTGATTCTGGTACTACTATCAGCTACATATCGGGCTGACCAAACGCAGATGAGCAATAGAATAAATTTTCAACTTTAATATCTTTAATCGGCTTCAGTTGTCGGGCGGGACGTTTTTCCAAATGCCGCCGAACGCAAAGCCCTAACGTTATGCACCATTGTATTGAAACCCCATGATTTCAGCATTAGACTTCAAAAAACAAATGTCAAAGACATTAGCAGGGCATTTGAAGGCTTTGGGCTTCAAGGGTTCAGGCTTCAATTACATAATGGACAGTGAGAACTTTGTCTTCACAATTGGGGTACAGGCAAGCCAATGGGGCGGACAATGTTGTGCAGAGTTTGGCATTCAACCTAAAGACATTGACACCATTGGAGACCACAAAATTGACCTCAAAAAACTAAAGTACTATCAATGTGAGTTTCGGACAAGGCTTGCGACGAAGAACGGAACAGATCAATGGTGGCAATATTCAGAAGACAAAGAAAAAAATGTTCAAATAGCAAATAAAATCTTTGACATTGTTACTAAACAAGTAGTTGCAATAATAGAACTTTTCAAAAGTGACAAATTTGTGTTTGACAAAATTGAGGTGTCTGACTTAAACAATATCTTTAAGTATGTTGCTGACAAGTTGGGCGGAATGTCCTTGATGACAACAGACATAAGATTTGCCTGGGCTTTGACAAAAATGTACGAAAAGAGAAATATTGGCAAAGCAAAGCAGTTTGCAAAGTTTGGATTATCGAAACTTGACGACACAAGCACATTCATGGGAATACCTGATTTTGAAAGGGTGCTTCGACACAACAACGGTACATAACATGGTGTTACTGCAATAGGTGCTGAAGAATGTATTCTCAACTCATAATCTTTAATCAACAACAGGAAGTAAGTGAGGCTGTAGTTTTTCAAATGCACCTACTGAAAGCAACATCTACTCCATTGTAGGCAATTTTTTGACAGAGACTTCTCCTTATGACAATAGAAAAAATCGAAGACTTAATTGTTCCTCACAAAATCATTGGGGTGGACACAGGTTGGGAAGACGAAATATTACCAATCTTACAAACCTATGCAGACTATTTAGGAGACGAAATGAGTGAGGCTACTTCGGCTGACAGAATTAAACATTGTGAACAGACTTTGGGTACGACCTTGCCAAATGACTTGAAGCTTTTTTATTTACGCTTTGGTGCTGCACGGTTGACAGAGGGACTCTTCAACGTAGAAGAATTCCAATATATCACGGCAAATTGGAGACAAAGTTTTCTTGACCATTATAACAAGGAAGAACAAGCTGTTTTATCAAAGCTTATAGTGTTCGGCGACTATTTAGGAAATGGAAATGTTTGGTGTTTTCATAAGGACACAAAAAAAATATTTTATTACAACCACGACAGTAAACCAAACATCAATCAAATGTTTGGGACATTTTATGAGTATTTACAATCGCTACTAATTTTTGCACAAGGGGAAATCGGACAAGACATTGAAAATTTTGACAAAGAAGTTGAAAAATTGGTTGTTGAATTAATTGGTAGAGACCGTGTAAAAGTTTGGCAATACTTTGGCGGTTGGGACTAAAACTGCCTACAACATTGGTATTGCTGCAAGAGGCTGGACGTTGAAACTTCGGCTTTTTGCATGACGATTTGAATTTTAGGATTTATTCACAATTACTCGTTGACAGGGAAGCCAATAAGGTTCGCAATTTAATTCGGGATATGCTTAATGAAAATTACGGAGTAGCAGTAATAGACAACGAACTAAATGAAACAGTTAAAAAACTAAACAGTCTTTCGCTTGACAATTGACAACCAAAAACCATCTTTAATCAGTCGCATGTTCAAGCAACGGCCGATGACTAATTGAAAAAAAAGGACGAGCTACATCTTCACAAATTTAATTGAAAGCGACGTTCCATCCTGTCGCCTTAATACTGCCAAATATATTCCGTTGCTCAAGCCGTTAAGGATTGAATCACAGAACACATAGCACAGTCAGTATTGATTTGCGAACAATATAATAAAAAATTGTAAGGAATTAGATTCGCGAAAATCGGGGCTTTCCAGGGCTATCTGGAGAAAATTCTGAAAAATATAATACACGAATCCCCTTCCATCTTCTCCTGCTCGCAGCCCTTTTGTTGGTTGTAACTTCTTTTATTATAAATCCCGATAGTGCCAGTGTCATGCATGTCCATGACACGTACTATGTTATTGCGCGTTTACAATTCCTGGTTTTCTTTGCTACAATTACCTTCGTTTTATGGATTTTCTACCCGCTTTCAAATAGAATTCTGTATTCCACATTGCTTACCTGGTCCATATGATACTGACTCTTCCATGCTGGTGCTGATGCTTTTTTTCCTATTTTTTGTTACGGACTCCTCACGTCGCAGGTTTCTGAGCTTTAAAATCCTAGACAGAAAGATTAGTCAGGATATGAAGCATCTGCAAATAAAATGTGCTGCCAAAAACCTTTTTCCCTGAAATTGGCATTAATGGGTTTACAAACCACAATCATAAAAATTGTTAAGAACAATTAATCTCTTGACAGCATTCTTCTAATGTAAAGGGTAATATCTTGGAAAATAGTCGGGATAGATGACTGCGAAACAATGTTATAAGTTTAATATCTCATTTCGAAAGTTGCATATGGAAGAATTTCCGATTTAAGGAAGTAGTATGATCTATGTAAATGATAACGGCATTGGCCCTTCTATTTCCAAGAAATTGTCAAGGAGCAGAGTGGCTCAATAGGAGTGGGAGGTATAGGGATGGAGGCGCAAGACTTGCAATTTACTAAACGATTTGCGTTTGCTGACAATTTTGAACGCCTGATGCTCCGCGAAGAGTGTTTTGAAAAATTTATTTCTGAATGAAAAGGTTGGGAAATTATTTCTTTATTAGTAATTCCCAGGAATCTGGTTTATGCGAAACATGAAAGCCAACATCATGCTTATTCCTATATATTTCAAAATCAAAGTGGTCTTTATCAACTCTTAATTGTGTGATCGTAATTTTTTCTAAGTAATCCGGCAGTTGTGGCTTATTAAATACAAGAGTTTTTGTAGTAGCATCAATTTCCATTTGGAGGCAGGCCTGCAACACCATAAATACTGCCCCAACAGACCAGGCTTGAGGCGAGCAAGCCACCGGGTAATCTGTCGGACCTAAATCTTTCCTTCTGTCAAATCCACAAAATAATTCGGGTAATCGCTGCAGGTCAATAAACAAAGATGCGTCAAACAAGCCTTGCATAATTTTGAGCACTTTTTTTCTAAAGCCGTATTTTGCAAGGCCATAAGCGATCAATGCGTTATCATGGGGCCACACAGAGCCGTTATGATAGGACATGGGGTTAAACCTTACTTCCTCCGCTGAAAGCGTTCGTATTCCCCAACCACTAAACATATTGTCGCTTAATAATGTCTTTGCCAAAATTTCCGCGTATTCAGGTTCAACTATTCCTGTGAACAGGCAATGACCCGGATTTGATGACACAACTTTACAAGGCTTTTTATCTCCATCTAATGCCAACACATAAGAATTAAGGTCCTTGTCCCAGAATTTTTCATTAAAATTCTTCTTTAAATCTGAGGCTTCCTGCTCCAATTGTTTTGCATATTCAATTTCGCCTAATGCTTTTGCCAGCACAGAAGTGTACTCTTTTGCTGCAAACACATAACCTTGAACTTCACTTAAGGCGATCGGTGGATCGGCAAGTGTGCCATTTGCGTGCATTATGGAATCATGTGAATCCTTCCATCCCTGGTTGGTCAGGCCATTTTCTGCCTTGTGCTGATATTCCACAAAGCCATCACTGTCTATATCCCCAAAATTGTTTATCCATTCGATAGCAGCTTTAATATTTGGCCATAGCTCTTTTATTGTCTCAAAATCAGCTGTTCTTTTATAATACATTCCAGCCAGTATCAAAAAGAGTGGTGTAGCGTCGATAGTTCCATAATATTCCTTAAAAGGAACCTCTCCTGTATTAGCCATTTCGCCTCTTCTCACTTCATGAATGATTTTGCCAGGCTCCGCATCTTTTGCTGCAATTAATTCAGTGGCCTGCGTTTTGGAAAGAAAATATAATGCGTCTCTGGCAATGGCTGGGGCTAACCACAAAATCTCCATAGTGGTAATAATGCCATCTCTTCCAAAGGCTGTATTATACCAGGGAACACCTGCATATGGGTATAATCCGTGAATCGTTTCAGACAGCAAGGAATGCAGGTCTACGCTTGAGCGGTTGATCCAATGATTGAACTGTTCATTGTCAGTAATAACGTTAGCGAATAAAGATTTTCTTTTTTTAAGGTCATCCTGAAGTTTTTGCTGGATTTCATTATAATCTGAAACTAAACTTTCATGTATGTCAGCTACGAGATGTTCTTCTTCACTTTTAAAATAAATAGTGTATTCAATTTTATGTGCCTTATTGGGTTTGAGTGACAGCACGAATCTTGCAGTGTTATTTTCTATTGCCAGATCTTCCTTTTCTGGAAAAATTATTTCTGTTCTTCTTAAGATGTTATCAAGGCCCATATAACTGAAATTTATCCCGTTTTTTTGTGGAGCTAAAATTGCTTTATGAGTTTGAACATTCCTTTGAGTTCCCCTGATTTCAAAAATATCCCTGAAGTCAGCTCCAAATGAAAAGGAGAGTTCAACCTGGCAGTTTGTATCGTTATAATTCATCACCGATATTTCTTCATGATAAATGCCATTTCTAATAATCTGGGCTCTTGAGATGTGTATGGAGTTTTCCAGGATATCACAACCCTCTAAAGCAGGATTTGTAAGATCAACTGATAAAACATCATTGTCCTGCCTGATAGATGATCCCAAAAGCAGAGGCTTAACGCCATTGATCAGCAATTCTATCGAGTTAATATAACGTGTTCCTTCATGAAAAATGCCCTGGGCTTTTTTTGAATGCGGATATATGTTGCCCAACCTGTCGAAGATTCCAAATGTATCGCAGTTATTGAGTATTTGCGTGCGGTCATCCCAATTGATAGCGTCGGACGAAATATGATATTTGCTTTCTTCCAAGATTGTGTTTTGTGAGAGCATAGTTCCTTTTTTTATTTTGCCAATTTTGTAATTCCAGGCGCCGGGACTTTGTTGTTTTGATCTCTCAATCCAATCAACTTTGCGTCAATACTTTTTTGCAAACATAATTTTTGATATAGCTTTAGATAATCCTCAGCCATCCTTTTTGAAGAAAACCGATTTTCAAAAACGCTGCGGATTCTGGTTCTATCAATAAATTTGGCTTGATGAATGTATTCAACCGCTTCCCTGGTCTCATTTGCAATAAATCCGTTTTCGCCATGCTGAATAATTTCGGGCACTGAACCCAGTCCACGAGCTATTACCGGCGTACCGCATGCCATTGCTTCTATCAAAACGATTCCAAACGGCTCATTCCAATTAATAGGAAATAGTAAGGCCAAGGCATTTCCCAAAAACTCAGTCTTTTGTTTTTCATTGATCTCGCCGATAAATTCAATCCGGGGATGATTGAAAAGCGGCTTAATCCTGGTTTCAAAATATTCTTTATCTATTTTGTCAACTTTAGCTGCGATCTTTAAGGGCACGCCGGATGCCTCTGCCCATTCGATAGCCATATCAATTCCTTTTTCTGGTGATATCCTTCCCAGGAAGGCCAGATATCCCTCATTACCTGTTCCTGTTTTATGTAGATCTAGAGGCAAACCATGGTAAACAGTAGCTATGAAGTTGGCTTGTGGGAGCGGCTTTCTTTGATCATTAGAAATGGAAACAACAGGATTTTTGAATTTTTGATAAACAACTTGTAGCTCCGGAATACTGAGTCTTCCATGTAGCGTTGTTAGGTGAGGAACTTTAAGATTTTGAGAGAAAGGAAAATGCAAATAATCGGTATGAAAATGAATGACATCGAACTGATTTGCTCTTTGCAGAACTTCCTGTATCTGTACGATATGAAGTGCGAGACCATCTTCGCACTCAGCGTTTAAACGAATAGCCTGCTGGGTTACCGGTATAAGCTCTGCATTAGTTTGGGAATCCCCTGAAGCAAATAAGGTTACCTTATGTCCTGAGCTCACCAATTCTTCTGTTAGATAATGCACAATCCTTTCGGTACCACCGTAAAATTTGGGAGGAACAGATTCATATAATGGAGCGACCTGGGCTATTTTCATATACTATTTTCAAAAAACGGTCACGCACACCTGGTTGCAAGTGATATGCCATAAGATTTTTCGAGGCCAAAAAAAGGAGGCTGAAGCCGGTTAGACTTTGTGGAAACTTGCCGACCCGTTGGAGTTTTTATCTTCTTTTAACCAACTCTGCAATCGAATAATCAATTTTGGTTGGCGTGATTTTTTTATCGGTTGTCCGTTCCTGTTAGTTATGTTAGAACAAAAAACCTTTACAGCATGAAATGTTTTCTTCAAAGCATTATAGCTGTAATATTTGTGATGACAGCTTGCAAAAACCCTCCTAAAGCTGACAAGGCAGAAACTAGCGAGCCCCAAAAAGTTAAAGAGAAAACAGCAAAAGGTGCAGACTACAAGGCTGATCTGCAAAAAACTAATGTACAGTGGACAGCCGCAACTCCTGTCCGTCGTCAATACGGGACATTTTTATTAAAAGAAGGAGTGATTATCGTAAAAGATACTGCCATTGAGGGTGGCCACTTAATTATAGATACTAATAGTCTTACTGCTTTTGATGAGGATGGTTCAGCAAACAGCAAATTGCAAAACCATTTAAAAAGTCCTGATTTCTTTGATGTTGAAAAATTTGGTACTGCCAGCTTTGAAATTACCAGTGTCCGGAGCGGGATCAAAAACGATAAAGATCTGGTAATGAAAGATGCAACTCATACTATTACCGGGAATCTTAAAATAAAGGACTCAACCAAAAGCATAGTTTTCCGGCTAAGATCAGTATAGCCGGCAGTACCATGATCGCCGACGCCAATTTTAATATTGACCGAACTCAGTGGGGTATGAACTACGGTAATGATAAATCCAAAGGAGTTAAATACATTAAGCCTGAGATTAATCTTAAAGTACATCTGGAGGCTAATAAATAAATTATGGCTTAAGTTCCTTCACCCTTTTAAAAGTTATTGCTCTATTGCTGATATCGACAGTCAAAAACTGCAAGCCATTAATCTTCTCTATAAAAACTCCGTTAAAGTGCTCTATTGGAGAAAAGCTAAAAAGATTTTCTAATTAAATACACTAAAATGGAAATGACAAACTCGAACGACACAGTAAGATCGGTATGGACCATTTTGAGGTTTACTTTTGGCATTGTCCCAATTGTTGCGGGGCTGGATAAATTTACTGATCTGCTCACAAATTGGGATATGTACCTGCATCCTGGAATTGCCTCAATGCTTCCTTTTTCCGTCCATACTTTTATGCAGATCGTGGGAGTTATTGAGATTATTGCGGGTATCCTTGTATTTGCAAAGCCTGTTATTGGGGGATATGTAGTAATGGCCTGGCTGATTTGCATCGCCCTTACACTAATTGCCAGTGGTAAATATCTTGACGTAGCTGTTCGTGATCTTGTGATGTCAATTGGTGCAATGTCAATGGCTCGCCTTTCCAAAGTGGTCTGACGTTTTCTTTCGAAATTGACTTTTGAAAAAATTGAGCAGCATGCACATAGGCTTCATTAAATGTGGAGCCTAAAGTTGTTTTATGGGTCCATCAAAAAAAGGCTTTAAAAACAAGGTAGTTGTTGTTACTGGCGCGGGTGCGGCATAGGAAGAGCTATCAGCCTTTCTTTTGCAAAACAGGGTGCACACCTTGCAATTATCTCACGTAATGAGAAGCGCTTGCTGAACTTTAAAGAAGAACTCCTGCAATATCAAGTTCAAGTTTTGGTCTTACCATTGGATATTGCTAATTCAGACGATGTAGAAAAAGCGGCGACAAGGGTAGAAGAAGAGTTAGGACCTATTGATATTTGGATCAACAACGCGATGGTATCTGTTTTTTCGCCAATAAAGGAAATGACAGCAGGAGAATATAAGCGTGTTACTGAAGTTACTTACCTGGGCGTAGTTCATGGAACCCTATCAGCACTCAAAAGAATGTTGCTACGCAACTCAGGAACAATCATACAGGTAGGATCTGCGCTTGCCTATAGAGGTATCCCTTTGCAATCTGCTTATTGCGCTGCAAAACATGCCGTACAGGGTTTTCACGATTCCCTGCTTGCAGAACTATTGCATGATAAAAGCAAGGTGAGAGTTACTATGGTGCAGCTCTCCGCCCATAACACACCGCAATTTGACTGGGTCAAATCCAGGTTGCTCAATAAAGCACAACCCGTTCCCCCTATTTATCAACCTGAGGTGGCTGCAAGGGCAGTTCTGTGGGCAGCAAAACACTATCGACGGGAATATATTGTAGGATTTCCGGCATGGAAAGCCATTTATGGAAATAATCTTTTCCCTTCGATTGCCGATAAATTCCTGGCAAAAATGGGATATGAGAGCCAACAGACCAGTGAGCCCAGAGATCCTTTGCAACCAAATAATTTATTTCAGTCAGTAGACGGCTCATTTAGTGCGCATGGACGCTTTGATGAGAAAGCAATAGAAAAAGACAGGTTTTTCGAACTTACAAAACATGTATCCTTTAATTACATTTTGATCGGGCTATTTATTTTAATTGTTTTATTAATTATTGCCATAGCATGATGAGTGATGATGAATTAAGGGAAAGGGTGAGAAGCCTGATGTTTGATAATATTAAAGCGGGGTTATCGCCTTATTTGAAAAAGCATTATTGCTATGTAATGCCTTCTCCAGGCAATTATCCATTCCAATGGTGGTGGGATACTTGTTTTAATGTTTTTATTTTATGTGCTCTTAACGAAACGGCGCTTGCAAAACAGAATTTATTAAGCCTGTTTAGAATGCAAAAGAAAAATGGATTCGTCGGGCACATGATATTTTGGGAAAGCCTGCTGCCCAGAGACAAACTAAATATCCTGCAAGGCCCTCCGGTATGGCATCAGGTGCGTCCGCATATGAGTTCCTTAATTCAACCTCCTCTGGTAGCACAGGCAGTTTTGCGTATTTATAAACATGCCCAGGATAAAGAATTCCTGATGGAAATGTTGCCAAGGATCAAAAGATATTACCATTGGCTTCGAGTCAACAGGGATTTTGATGGTGACGGCTTGATTTCGATTATAAGCGCCTTTGAATCCGGGATAGATTGGAAGCCGTCCTTTGATGAACCCCTGGGCAATAAATCAAAGAAAGTATCCCAAAAATATTTCTGGCAGAATATTTATGTTGATTTCAGAAACTTCCTTCGAGGGTATAATTTAAAAAGGATTTATAAAGCCAATGTTTTTATTGTAAAGGAAACATTATTCAATACTATGTACGTTCAGGATCTACGGGCCCTGTCGGAGCTATGCAAGATGCTTAACGACGAAGATGCTGAAACGTATGAAGCTCTAGCCCATAAGGTTGCAAAGCGTATGATTGAAATTATGTATGACGAAGACACTGCTGCTTTTTATGATGTGCACGGACCTCAAAACAAAAAACTAAAGGTTTTGACCTTCACTATTGCGGTTCCCATTTTAATAAAGGAGGTGTCTAAAGAAATTGCCCACAAAATCCTTAAAACCCATTTTCTAAACGAAAATGAATTTAACCTTACTTATCCTATTCCTTCAGTAGCCAAATGTGAACCCTCATTTCATCCGTATGAATCAAAATTTTTGTGGCGAGGGCCCACGTGGACGGTGGTGAATTGGTTTTTATATCATTCTTTCAAAACAAATGGTTTTGAAAAAGAAGCTAAGGCCCTGCTTAAATCCATAAAGACTCTTATCGAGAAAAGTGGCTTTCGTGAGTATTATAACCCAAATACCGGAAAAGGATATGGCGCAAAGGATTTTACATGGTCAGGGCTGGTGGTCGATATGATGGATGATAATAATGATTCCCTGTAAGTTTTGAATGAATTCAAGTGATACAGCAATTTCAAAAAATAAACAAGCCTCCTGATAAAGACCTGTACATAAAGGGCAGTTGCCAAAAAAACAGACTTCACAATTAGGTTCACGAGTTCAAAGCAACATTCACTTTACAAATCCTAATTTCGGAATTTTAAAATGACATGAAGCCAAGATCCCGCTATCTTAAAATTCTTTGTGGGGTACTTCTCATTGCGCTGCTATGGGTCAGCAATCAAACCGCGTTCAGGAGCAGACTGGTGGTTGGAAATGATGCCGGTAATTGTTGCAGTGCCGGTTAGGTAAACGAGTGTTGGAGCTGAATAACTCAAAATGATTTTTTTGGGACTATAATTTTGATTTTTGGCTCAGCCTTATTTTTTGATTGGGTATCATCTTTGCCCTTTTTAAAAGAGATACCTGATGACTATATGGATGTCATAGTAAAACATAACGGGTTTGATGCCTTTTTTAGGGTTATCTCGGTTAATAACAAGCTTTTCAGAGCGTCGCTAATCAGTTACAAAGGACTAAAAGATCAATGTCCTCCTAATCTCATTATTTTTATCAAAGAGAGAGATAGATGTTTAAGCAGTTCAGATTTTATCTCCCTGATCCAGGCCATTTCAAAAGAAATCAAGACCGGCAGCATGGCATGTGGAATACCAAAAGATCAAGGCAGGAAAAGTGAAAAACGAACGTCTTTACCAAAGGGATTCATTATTCTTTTTTTCCAGAGAGCATGGGCACAAAGGAAAAATTATGGAAATACTCTTCCATAATTTCTCCATTATCCAGTTTTGCAATCCGGGCCATTTGCTGACTTTTCCCTTCACCTAGGGGTAGCACCATTTTTCCTCCCCATTTCAACTGCTCCAAGAGCTTTGGTGGAATATAAGGTGCGGCAGCAGTAATCAGTATTTTATCAAAAGGAGCATAATCAGGTAATCCTTCATAACCATCACCATAAAACAGATAAAGATCAAACTGCTTCAAATAGTTAAACTCTCTATGCTTTTCAAAAAGTTTCTTTTGTCTTTCTATGGAAAACACTTCTCTGGCCAATATGGCTAGCACTGCTGCCTGATAACCGCTACCTGTTCCGATTTCCAAGACCCGGTCATCTGGTTGAACATCCAATAACTCGGTTTGATAAGCAACTGTGTACGGCTGAGAAATGGTCTGGCCTTCACCAATGGGAAATGGACGGTCTTCGTAAGACATATCTTCAAGATCTAAAGGCATAAAAAATTGTCTTGGAATTGTATAAATTGCTTTAAGTACTCTGTTATCTTTTATTCCTTTGTCCCGAATGCCATTTATAAGTCTTGCACGAAGTTTTTTGAAATTCTCTGTATCCTTATATTCTTTCATAGCACAATCGCCCACACAATTGATCTTTAAAAGAACATGCCATAATATTATACCTCAGCTTAAGGGGCATATTATTTATCCTTTCTTATACTAGATTTTTCATAGAAATTGGATTCCCAATGCCGACCCCTGCTTCAGCAGGGGTTTATTTTATAAAACAAAAAAGCAAATACCAAATTCATGATGGCATAAATATTTATCGGTCTTGGAGTAATAAGAACTTTATGCATTACTATCAGCACTGCATTATGAATTATTTTTTCTGGCGATATTGCATGTCTCATGTAAATCAAAAATGAAGGAAAGCAAGTTCAAGGAAATGGGATGGACAATCAAAATACCAGGAATTTGAAATAATGAATGCGGCATCTACTGCAGCTCTTAATGACCTTTGCAAAGAAGTTATCGAAAATCAATATTTCTGGACGGGTTGTTTGAACCGCCTTCCGAATGACTTACACGCAACTGATTTTGAACGTTTGTTACACCAGAAACTGATTCAGCTAAATCTTCTGCACAACGTTTGTCTTCTCGACTATCAACTGTTCCTGTAAGAATTACTTCTGAACCCTGAACTTTTACTTCTACTTCAGAAGCATCAATGGCTGGGTTATCACTAAGCCGGTCACATACATCCACTTGTATTCTTTCATCGGAGCGATGGTAGCCTTTCGGGCCTTTACCTTTATGCGGCCCGTTTACTTTGTCCAAGCGACGTCTACGATCTGCATCATCGTCTCCAAACCAGGATGATACTTCATCTCGGGTTTTGTTCCACCAGCCCCTGTCAACCCCGCCTTGATTGGCGTTGCCATAATTGCTGGTGTCGCCACCATACATATTTCGATTGCGGTCGCCACTTATCGTAGTTTTCATTTCCGTAGTTATCGCCAGCGTTACCATAATTGCTTCGATTACGACGAGATTCAGATTCCCAATCTCTATCACGGTCATCTTCTCTATTGTAATTCACATTTCCATAGTTTCCCTGATTATCTTCGTACTGACGGTTACGTCTCTGAACCCAATCCTCATCATACCGTTTTGGATTTCAATCTTTTTTGAAAAGTTGGGTTAAACAGCTCATCCTTAGTTATTTAAATGTAGGATTATTGCCTCAGATTATAGTTGAGTTCTACAAAAGCAATAGATGAGATTAAACTGATTAGCTAAAAAATTGAGGGCGCTTATACATAAATGACCCTTCAATATTGAAGGGCCATTTTCTCTTTTTTTGCGCTGGTATTATCCAGATCAAGTCTACAGGTATCATCTCAGATTTAACTTTCATTAAAGCACCTGAAGAGAAAAACTATCTTACTCTTTATAACTACGACCATAACCACACAATCCGTACCAATCATACACTATTTTTTCTCCCTCGATTGGCTAACAGAATAATTACTCCACCCACTATTACTATGGTTCCAACTATAGGAGGCCAGGTAATAGTTTTTGTCTGCTTTGTTGTTACATCAACAGAATCAGTATCAAGAATTTTTTTCTTTTCTTTAAAACTAAAACCTCCTGCAGCAAGCATTGCAATACCCAACAAAATGAGGCCTATACCTATCACATTTAACAGTTTCATTAAAAATGCGGTTCTTTTGCTGCCTGGTAGTTGATGCCGCTTTCCGCAATTTGGGTTAACAACATATCAGCTTGCTTTTCTTCTTCGAGTGTTTGCCCCAGAATTTCTTTCGCATCCATCAATCCTAGTGTTTTAGCAAGCTGCGCCAGTCCGCCATACGTTGCTATTTCGTAGTGCTCGGCCTTTTGTGCAGCGAATATGATCCCTACATCCCTTTGTGCAGAGCCATCTTCAGTTTCATCAACGATGTCTTCACCTTCTTCTGCAATGCCTGCCATAGCCGGACACTTTTTACCTTCTGCCACTTCCCCTACAATTGAAAATATTCTTTCCAGTCTATCAACATGCACTCTTGTTTGCGAAAGATGATTGTTCAAAGCATTTTTCAACTGCGGGGAAGTAGCGGCATCATGAAGTTTGGGAATTTTCTTCACTAATTTCTTTTCAGCCCAATAAATATCGTGTAGCTGATCAATAAAGAACTCCCTGAGTTTAGAGTCTTGAATGGTAGTGGTTATTTGTGTTTCCATAATCTTTTTTGTAACAAATCCGAAATAATAGTGCCAGAAGAAGATAGCACTCTTTTAACGAGGCTTAATTTTTGGTCCAGGTATTTAAAGCTTAAATGAAATTTTCAACATTTTTCATCTTACTAATTATGGCAGCTTGCAATAATTCAGCAAATACAACCGCTGACAAAAAAGACTCCTTAGACTCAATTGCTCATGAACAAAAAAAAATTATCGATTCGGCAGCGGATAAAAGCAGAGAACAGGTTGATTCGCTTGAAAAAACCGGAAAACAGATGGTCGATTCAACAACAGAAATAAAAAAAAGACAATTGGACAGGGTTGATTCAATTCGAAGACTTGATTCGATAAAAAGAAAAGGGTATTGATTTTAGAAATGAAAGCATCAAAAACGGTCTTATTATTCTACCTGGCAATCGCTATACTAATTACGGACCTACTTGCCATAGCCTATTTGTTGTTTACGTATCAACCAGATCCCTACAAAACGTCGGGAAGCATTGGAATAGGTGGAATTATATTAGACTGTACTTTATGGAGCATTTTATTTGCAGTTGCAGGAGGTATTTCTTTATTCAACCGTAATAAAAAAGTGAACGGCAATTTTGTTTTTAGCTTAATCTCATTTCTGTTTGTTCCAATACTTTTAAGTTCCTGATTGCTTTCAGACTTACTTACATCCCAATTTAAATAATACAAACAAAGAACCTGCACTTTACAATTAAGCGCAAACGTGACACTAATAATGATCGCTGAAGTTATATTTTAATTAGCAGCACTAATCATCATAGTTAAAATACGGTGTTTTATTATTTTAAATGGCGATGGCAAAATCTTTGTATCTACGAATATCTAATGGGGCTCAATGAAACGGGATAGTCAAAAATCAGAAAAGGATTTTTTTTCACGGCCAAAATTGATCTTTTATTTTTTTGCCCTTGTTGTTTTTGGTTTTGTGGTCTATTATTTCTCGACCATTAAAAAGGATGTAAAGCTTGTTGGCAAACTGAATTTTTATTGGCTTTGCCTGACCGTATTCGCCCAAGTGCTCACGTACTTTTTGAGTGCATTTATATATCGCCGACTTTTAAAA
>JBJMLU010000245.1:0-20860 GCA_045805145.1 Flavisolibacter sp.
ATTTTCGAGATTAGTAAGGCAGGATCATAGTCTGTGTGGTACCGGCCATACCAGTCCAGTTCAATCTAAAATAATAGTGTCCCGTACCAGGGCAGGAGGTGGCGTTACCAGAAGCATCCAGACCAAAAGTGGCTGTAGCAGTAGCAAAACCAGTATGAGTTACCTGTCCGCTGGTAAGACGGAAATTACAATCCTGACGGATCACCAGGGGTGAAGTAATTGAAGTGCTGAAGGAATGTCCAAAACGGTTCAGACCCCATTCAGCAACATTAGAATTGTTGCCATCAGTATGATTACCTGATATAGTAGCAACGATTCCATTGTTATAAGTAAATACATTTTTTCTTGCAGTTGACCAGGTACGTACAGAATTGTCATCAAAGGTAATAGAGAGGCTTCCGCTGATGGTATGCGTAATGGTTTGCAGTGAAGACAGGTTGACCAGCAGACCGCCGGAAACGTTGGTAAAAGTTTGCGATCCGTTGATGGTGATGCTCTTGTTATCAACAGTTCTTGTGATTTTCACATTCTGAAAACTTACAGTAATGGCAGCACCGGCATTGGTCCAACGAGTAGCAGCTGGCATGGAAATAATAACCGTACCAGTACGGCTGCGAGTTCCATAACAGTCAGCACCTGAATAAGTGATCGTGATCTTTCTGGGATTGCTCACAGAATCATAGGTTGCAGAAGCATTACAAATAGAATTCATATTGCTCATTCTGCCTCCACTGAAAGATGAAGAACTTTCAATAGCTCCACCCTGACCAACGAGGTCATTGTTCACTTCATCCATTCCATCCGACACATTACTTTGGTCGTCTGAATGGGTAGCCAGTTCGGCTGAATTGTCATTGGTGGGGATTGTGATGGAAACAGAGGCTTTGGTACAGGCGATGAATGTTGCCAAAACGGTCAGTGTAGCAACTGACATCAGGCGGAAGTTGATTTGCATAGGGGTCTTGTTTTGTTTACGAATGAGGAATAGACCGGCCCGCATTCGCAAGGTTTAACGGATACTGCTCTTTTGTTTTAATCAAAAAATACAGAACAATATTACAATCAAAGATGTTGGAATGCAAGTGCTGAAACGGTTTTTGATGTTTCTGTAAAACAATTGAATGGAAATCAGCTCATATCAATTTTAGATGTTACTCATAAATGCATTTTTGTAAAAAAGAGCCGGGTGGAGGGGGGGTCACGCAAAGACGCAAAGAATTAAGCGCAAAGATTTTAAACGCAAGAGACGCAAAGGTTTTAAAAGGAAAGTTTTTAAACGCAAAGAACGCAAAGAGACGCAGGGGACGCAAAGGGTTCGCTTCGCTCGCAGAGTTTTTTATTTATGGGGTCGTTCTACTTCGATCTTGATCTGAAAGAGGCGAAATTTAAAAAGGATTATTAGTCGAAGATTTTTTAAAGCAATGAGGTAAGGCGCAAAGAGTTCGCTTCGCTCACAGGTTTTTTTCTTGACATGGGTTTGTTTTTTAAGTGCGGCTTTAGGTTACAGAAGTAAAATTTTGCCTGTATTTTAATTCGAGAATATTGTTCGGAAAAAAAATGCTCGGGTTTCAACTTTGTTGAGAAGTAATCAAACAAATAAATTATTTCAACAGTTAACCAGAAAAATACTTCCACAAACCAATTACTTCGACTGAATATTAACTTCTGCCTTATGACTACGCCTCCGAACTCCCGACTCCGAACTACCAACTCCCTACTTGACCCTCTCCTCTATATTCAATCCAAATTCCCTGGCTGTTTCTTTTGCAATTTCATATCCCGCATCTGCATGACGGATGACGCCCATGCCCGGATCGTTTCGTAAAACACGTGAAAGCCTGGCTGCTGCATCTTCTGTTCCATCTGCAACGATCACCATGCCCGCGTGAATACTGTAGCCCATGCCCACGCCGCCACCATGATGCAAACTCACCCAACTGGCGCCACCCGCAGTATTCACCAGCGCATTGAGAATAGGCCAGTCGGCCACGGCATCGCTTCCATCCAGCATGGATTCCGTTTCTCTATTGGGAGATGCAACCGATCCTGTATCCAGGTGATCACGTCCGATTACAATGGGGGCTTTAATTTTTCCGCTCTTCACGAGTTCATTAAAAGCCAGTCCTGCTTTTTCTCTTTCACCCTGACCCAACCAGCAAATGCGTGCAGGCAATCCCTGAAAAGCAATCCTTTCCTGGGCCAGGGTTAACCAACGCTGTAAAGATTTGTTTTCCGGAAAAAGGGAAGCAATCACCGCATCCGTAGTGGCGATGTCCTGTGGGTCTCCGCTGAGTGCTGCCCATCTGAATGGTCCCTTGCCTTCGCAAAAGAGCGGACGGATGTAAGCAGGCACAAAGCCGGGGAAGTCAAATGCATTCTTCAATCCTTTTTCTTTTGCTCTTGCGCGGATATTATTTCCATAGTCGAAAGTAACTGCGCCTTTCTTCTGTAATTGAAGCATCAGTTCTACATGACGGTACATGGAATTATAAGCATAGGAAAGATATTGTTCTGGATTTTTTTCCCTGAGGATCTTTGCCTGCTCATAAGAAATTTCATGAGGCCAGTAACCAATGAGTGGATCATGCGCGGAAGTCTGATCCGTTAACGTGTCTGGAATTACATTTCTTTCCAAAAGTCTTTCGAGCAGGTGCACCGCATTACACAAGACACCAATTGACAAGCTCTCACCATTTTTTTTCGCCTCCAGTGCACGGTCAATCGCCTGATCGATTTCAGTAATTTTTTTGTCGAGATATTTTGTTTCCAGTCTTTTGTTGATCCGCCATTCTTCCACTTCCGCTATTAGCGCTACTCCTTCATTCATGGTAATCGCCAGGGGCTGGGCTCCGCCCATTCCTCCCAGTCCTGCTGTCACATTGAGTGTTCCCTTCAATGATCCGCCAAAGTCTTTGTTGGCAGCAGCGGCATAGGTTTCATAAGTTCCCTGCACAATTCCCTGTGAACCGATATAGATCCAGCTGCCTGCAGTCATTTGTCCATACATCATCAAGCCCTTTTTTTCGAGCTCGTCGAAGTGCTGCCAGTTGGCCCAGTTTGGAACCAGTTGTGAATTAGAGATCAATACACGAGGTGCATCCTTGTGCGTTTTCAGAATGCCTACAGGCTTTCCACTTTGAATAAGAAGGGATTCATCATTTTCCAGGATCTTTAATGCGGCAATGATCCGGTCGAGCGACTCAAAATTGCGGGCAGCTTTTCCTCTTCCTCCATATACAATCAAATCATCAGGACGCTCGGCCACATCCGGATTGAGATTATTCAGCAGCATCCGCAGTGCTGCTTCCTGGATCCAACCCTTGCAATTCAGTTTAGGGCCGGTGGGTGTTTTGTATTTAATGGGGTCGTATTGGGTTTTTGTCTGGCTGGACATGAATGAAATTTAATGGTAAAGCAAAACTAAGAAGTCAAAAGATAAAAGCTGGTGACAGTATTTTATTTCAATAAAGTTGATTAATCGCAGAGAAATGCTAAAAAGAATCAACCCTTGCTTCCCATTGCAACTTCTTTACGTTTATTCCCTTTTTCCTTTTACATCTAACTAGTCTCACCAGGTTTTATCTTCTGGCTGATCACCTTTGCCTTTACATTACATTTGCCCTTCAATATGAAATCAATGGATGTAAAAAACAATATACTGGAAACCATCGGAAATACACCCCTGGTCCGACTCAATAAAATTACCCGTGAGCTTCCCTGTGATGTGTATGCAAAAGTGGAATATTTTAATCCTGGTAATTCTATCAAGGACCGGATGGCAGTGAAGATGGTGGAAGTGGCCGAAAAAGAAGGAAAATTAAAGCCCGGTGGCACCATCATCGAATGCACTTCTGGCAATACAGGCATGGGACTGGCCATGGCTGCCGTGGTGAAAGGCTATCGCTGCATTTTCGCTACTACTGATAAACAATCACAATCCAAAGTAGACATACTGCGTGCACTCGGGGCTGAAGTGATCGTTTGCCCCACCAATGTGGAACCCGATGATCCGCGCAGTTATTATTCGGTGGCAGCAAGGCTGGAAAAAGAAATTCCGAATTCATTTTTGATGAATCAATACGACAATCTTAGCAACCGCCTGGCACATTATGAAACGACTGGCCCCGAGATCTGGAAACAAACTGATGGAAAGATCACCCACCTTGTTGTTACCGCAGGAACAGGAGGCACTGTAACGGGTACAGCACAATTTCTCAAAGAAAAAAATCCGGCCGTCCAGGTTTGGGCCATTGATGTATATGGTTCTCTACTCACAAAATATTTTCGAACCGGTGAGATCGACATGAATGAAGTGCACCCTTACGTATCTGAAGGATTTGGTGAAGACTTTGTACCGAAGAACTACGACATGAGCGTGATTGATCATTTTGAACAGGTGACCGATAAGGACGGAGCTGTGATGGCCCGCAAGCTGGCGAAAGAAGAAGGATTGTTTTGCGGATACAGTGCAGGAAGCTGTATCCAGGGGCTCCTGCAACTGAAAAACAAACTGAAAAAAAATGACCTGGTGGTCGCGATCTTGCACGATCATGGAAGCCGCTATGTTGCCAAGATCTACAATGACCAATGGATGGCCGAGCGCGGCTTCTTTGATGTAAAATCATTCAAGGACGTAGTGAATGCAAGAGGAAAACAAAGATTGATTACGATTGAGCCTACACAATCTGTGGCCGATGCTGTGGACCTCATGAAAAAATATGATATCGAACACATTCCTGTTGTTAAAAATACCGGTGAACTGGTTGGCTCCATCAGTGAAAACGGACTCTTTCAAAAAGTATTTAGCAATCCCGAGATCAAGACCGAAAAAATTGAAAAAGTAATTGAACGTCCTTTCCCCATCGTAGCCATAGATACACCCGTAGAAAAACTGGGAAGCCTGATCAACAAAGAAAACGGAGCCGTGCTCGCAAAAGATGAAAGTGGAAACTTCCACATCGTAACGAAGTATGATGTGATTCAGGCGCTTGCTTGAGAGAAGATGTGAGATGAGTGATGTGGGATGTGGGGAGAGAAGTTGATAGTTGATGGTTGGTAGTTGATAGGAGAGCAGAGTAGAGAAGTTGATAGTTGATGGTTAGTTGGTAGTTGGAAGTTGGAAGTTAATAGGAGAGAGCACGGGAGAAGTTAATAATTGATGGTTGGTAGTTGACAGGGGAGTAAGGGATTTTTCATGAGTGATCTCTCATTCCGTTTCACGTTTCATATTCAGGATTTAGAATTGACGTACAATTACTGTGACATATCGTTTGTTCATAAGCTCTCGAAATGAGGGCTTTTTCTTTGAGAGCAACAGAGATTCCCCCTGCGGAATTGTGAGTAAAACTTATACGTGTGCGTAAAAACCCCTGAGCGGTTCACGTTTTTTTTCGCGCTCCATCTCCGTCCCTTTACGATTGACTCAGTAATTACCATAAGCCTAAAATCGGGCATTTATGCAATTGCACGGGCTGCTCCTATCAATTAGCTTTGTCTCAGATTGATGGAAATCCAAATCCAGTGAAAAAACAGAAATCCAAATCCAAATCCAACAATCCGGTATCCTTTCACCCGAGCACGAGCAAAGGTGATACGAAAACCAAAAACCGTCCGGCGGTCCCGATGATGAGAGCAAAAGCGACCGGCAAATAATTCGATCCGATCCTTGGAAAACCAAAGTTGAAATCCAATATCAACAAAGCTCTTTACAGAGAATTTCTGTGAAAAACCAGTCCAAATCCTGAAAGCCCGTTTGTAAATCCAAATCCGAAGAACCACCCAGTCCTCTGAAAACAACCGTTCGATTTAGAAGACTGTAACCTATCACCATCCTCTTCAAAGGATCATCTTTTCCTCCTGCTTCTTCCTGAGAAGGTAAAAGCAGGAGGACGGTGGTAGTGTCCCCGACTCACCTCATTCCACATCAACATTTTTTTCCTTTCTTCTGAATTTTCTTACCGATTTTATTTTTTGATCGGCTCAAACCCGCGCTGGTACTGCTACTGCACGGAACAGTTCCTCGTGAAACCCTTGGTCCAATTTTTGGAACTTTTTGCGTATGGCGAGGCTATTGATCATTTCCAACCGTCTGCCTTTTTCCTTGGAAAAAAATGGAGAGGAGCTCGAGATCAGACAAAGTTCTGGCGGACTTGTATCTGCTATCAAAAGTTATTTTGAAAAGAAAAGCAATGACGGAAAGTTTTCTGAACGCATCTGGATCGGCAGCATGGAAGCAACTGAAGAAGACTGGAATAAGATCATGCATTCCGAAAAATTTCCTGAAGGACTCGGCATTGAAGCACTCTTTCCGGATAGAAATATTTACAGCAATTATTACAATGGTTTTTCCAATTCTACGCTGTGGCCGCTTTTCCATTATTTCCCACTCTTTGCCGCCTTCAAAAAAGAATATTTCGAAGACTATCGTCGCATCAACCAGATGTTTGCAGACAGGGTTGCTTCCATCTATCGCCCTGATGACGTGATTTGGGTGCACGACTATCAACTGATGCTGGTTCCGGATATGCTTCGGAAAGTTATTCCCGATGCACTGATTGGATATTTTCTACACATTCCCTTTCCTTCCTACGAAATCCTAAGGCTCCTGCCAACTGAATGGAAAAAACAGATCATGCAGGGAATGATGGGAGCAGACCTTATTGGATTTCACACGCAGGACTATGTACAGCATTTTGTACAATCAGCAAAAATGATCCTCCAGGTGGAGAGTCAATTCAATAGCGTGTTTTATGGAAACCGGATGGTAAAAGTGGACCAGTTTCCAATTGGAATTGATTACGAAAAATTCAGAGAGGCCTGTATAGATGAAAACGTTGTAGGTATTTGCACGGCACTTGAAGAAAAATTTTACAACCAGAAAATTATTTTTTCCGTGGACCGGCTCGATTATACCAAGGGAATCAATTATCGACTGGATGGATTCGATAGTTTTCTGGCTGGACATCCTAAGTGGAAGGAGAAAGTGGTTTTCATTCTCAACCTGATTCCTTCACGCGATACCATCTCCACTTACAACGACATGAAGAGGTCCATTGAAGAACAGGTAAGTACCATCAATGGTAAATATTCCACGCTGCATTGGCAACCGATCATTTACCGCTACAATCATCTGGCCTTCGATGAACTTTGCGCTTTGTATCAGGCGGCGGACGTAGCATTGATCACACCTCTGCGCGATGGAATGAACCTGGTAGCCAAAGAATACATAGCGAGCTGCATCGACAAAGGTGTGTTGGTGTTGAGTGAACTTACAGGTGCTGCCAGTGAACTCAATGAAGCGGTGCTGGTGAATCCAACAGATACCGAAGAAGTAGCCAATGCCATCGACGCAGCGCTCAACATGCCTTTACTGGAACAAAGGTCCAGGCTCTCGTATATGCAGAGAAGACTGGCAGAATATGACGTGCGCAAATGGCTCAACGATTTTATCGACCAGTTAAACAATACAAGAATAGAACAGGAGGCTTTAAAAGTGAACATCCTTCATGAAGATCATATCCGTGACATCCTCTCCCAGTATGAAAATGCTTCGAAGCGCTGCATCCTGCTCGACTATGATGGAACGCTTGCGCCGTATCAAAAACTTCCATCGCTGGCAGCACCCAGTGAAGAGTTGATTGGTTTATTGTACTCACTCTCCGGTGATCCTTCCAATGAGGTCGTAATCATCAGCGGGCGAGATGTGGATACACTGGAAAAATGGTTGGGCCATCTGAACCTGACACTGATTGCCGAACACGGGGCCTGTGTCAGGTTTAAAGGAGAAGAATGGAAGTCACAGTTTTCCATCAGTACAGAATGGAAGGACCAGGTAAGACCGTTGATGGAGTTATTTGTAGCCCGCTGTGCCGGTTCTTTTATAGAAGAAAAGAAAAGCACGCTTGCCTGGCACTACCGGAACACGAATGCGGAACTTGGGTTTGTTCGATCAAGAGAATTGCGCAATAGTCTTTTGCAACTCACTACGAACACCATGCTGCAGGTATTGGATGGAAATAAAGTACTTGAAGTAAGAATGACCGGAGTAGACAAGGGAGCGGCCGCTGACCGTGTACTTCATGATCTGCATGCTGATTTTATATTATGCCTGGGTGATGACACAACGGATGAAGATATGTTCCGCACCATGAAAGACCGGGCCTTCACCATTAAAGTAGGCCGCGCCAACACTTCTGCGCAATACACAATACTCTCCCAGAAAGAAGTATATCCTTTTCTTCGCCGTTTTGTTTTGCCCGTTGCCACTAATCAAAAGAATTATTCGTAAGCAGGCTCCAGCTTTTCCTGATTGATCTGAAGAACGGTGTTGATGAGATGCAGGGGAACAACAGACCATTCGGGACGATTGTTCAATTCAAAATTCAAATGAGCCAGTGATTTTTCCAGCAAAAATGTATCGAGGACAATCCTGAATTCATCTTTCTGCCTTGGTATGAGTGAAGAGTCTTTTACAAGATCGATATAGGCTTTCATAAAAAACCCGGACATATAATGCGCCCATTGGTCGGCGAACGCCATCAGGTTGTTGTTTTCCTCCCTGGCTATATGATCATTGCTGAAAAATCCTTCATAAGCTGTGTAATAAAATGAGCTGATCATCTCCGCCAAGTCTCTTACCGGAGAACGCCTGATCCTTCGTTCGCTATAACTGCGTGTGGTATTGCCACCGAAATCATGAATGACTACATCTTTGCCCGTCATCAACAATTTGTGAAGGTTGTAGGTTCCGTGTATCCGGATCTTCACAATGTCCAGTTTCTTGAAATAAATTCTTCTCAGGTTTTGAAGCAGCACTTCTTTCATTGAAGCCAGCATCATTGCTTCCTTTCTTAAATTTTCCGGCAAGCTTGCCAGTTTTTTCTCAATGCTTTGATATGTTTCGCGTACCAGCGACTGCATCGAAGAAAAAAGTGAACGCTGATAGTGAAGCGAATATTCTTCCGGTCTGAAATCAATGCCCGGACCTTGCGATAATTTAAGATGCATTTCAGCTGTGCGCAATCCAATCAGCCTGGCCTGCTCGGCCGCACGATTGCCAAGCAACACCTGGAGTTCTGAAGGAAGTTCTTCAAAAGAAACAGGTTCCGTGATCGATCCTCTTTTGTCGCGGGGATGAAGAAGGTTTCTATCGCGGGCGAGAATTCTTTCAATAAAATTTTTCAACCGTTCAATCATGTACGAGTGTCCATCGCCGTGGTTTTCAATCAAGGCCTGGATCATTCCGAGTGTAACGGGTTCTTTGTCTTTTTGCCACTGCACCAGTCCCAGGAACTGGGGAATATGTTCGAAGCCTGCTTCTTCAGAAAGGTAACGGCTCAATTCCACGTCGGGGTTCATGCCCCGGTCGATCTTGCGGTACATTTTCAAAAAAAAGCGGTTGTCGATATTGATGGAAGTATTGTTCTCATCTCCGGCATGCATTCTTGTTATCAGTTCTGATTTTTCTGTGAGATAACCGGTCACTTCGTTTTTTACAGAAACACGCATTCCATCAGCGCCTGCAGCGGGTTTTTCGCTCGGCAGATGAATCAGGTATTGATGAAGTTTGGGAAGATAAAATGCATCGCAAAGAAGACCCTCTTTTCCATTCAGCTTTGCCTGAGCGATGATTGCCTCCGGGTAGGTTGAAGCCAACTGTTGCGATTCCTGTCCGGAAGAAAAGCCAATGGCAAGCTGGTAATTTTCGGGAAGACCACTTTCATAGGAAACTTCTACCAGCAAAAGAAAAGCAGGTCTCGACGGAAGCGGAATGGATTGTACCTGCTGAATGTTGATGGAATAGAGCTTTCTTTGCCTTCCTTTGAACCATCTTCTTTTCAGCAAAAATTCCGGAAGTATCTCGTTCTCGAGCATGACCCGTGTGCTTCCGGATATAACGTCTTCCCATTGATTAAGCATCAGTGAAGGCAGTGTATGCAATTCATTTTTTTGCACTCCTGTTTTTTGCAGTACATACCACTGGAATGAATGAGGACTCAGGGTAAAAAAATAGGGTCCTTCATCTTTAATTACAGGGAAAGGATTTTTACTGAATAATTCTACCGGAATAAATCCCCGGAAAGCCCTGAGATCCACTTCTGCGGGCTGCGCATACTTGGATAAATTGGCAATGATCAGAATTGTTTCGTCTTCATAGCTCCTTGTAAAAGCAAGAATTTTGGGATTCTCTACCTGAATGAATTTCATATCACCCCTTCCAAACGCTTTGTGGTTCTTGCGCATGTTGATCATGCGCTTCATGAACCAGAACAGCGAAGAAGTGTTTCGCCTTTGCATTTCCACATTCACCGCTTCATAATGATATTCCGGATCGAGTATAACGGGGAGGTATAGTTGCTGTGGGTTGGCTTCAGAAAATCCTGCATTGCGGTCGGGCGACCACTGCATGGGTGTTCGTACACCGTCACGATCGCCCAGGTAAAAATTATCGCCCATTCCTATTTCGTCGCCATAATAAATTACAGGTGTTCCCGGAAGCGAAAACAAAAGTGAGTTCATCAACTCAATCCTGCTCCGGTTGTTTTCCATCAGCGGAGCCAGGCGGTGACGGATACCGAGGTTGATCCTTGCTTTCGGATCTTTTGCATAAACCTTGTACATAAAATCCCTTTCTTCATCTGTTACCATTTCCAATGTAAGTTCATCATGGTTGCGAAGAAAGATGGCCCACTGACAGGTAGAAGGAATGGGAGGCGTCTGATCAAAAATATCGGTGATGGGATAGCGGTCTTCCAGCTGCAGGGACATGAACATGCGGGGCATCACTGGGAAATGATAGTTCATGTGACATTCATCGCCGTCGCCAAAATAGGAAGCCGAATCTTCTGGCCACATGTTCGCCTCGGCGAGGAAAGCCACACCGGGATATTTTTCGTCGATGTGTTTTCTGAGTCTTTTTAAAAATGCATGGGTCTCCGGCAGATTTTCTCCGTTTGTTCCTTCCCGCTCGTAGAGGTAAGGAACTGCATCGAGGCGAAAGCCGTCCACACCCATGGCGCACCAGTAATCGATGATGCGGAAAATTTCTTCCTGCACCTGTGGATGATCGTAATTGAGGTCGGGCTGATGATGAAAAAAACGGTGCCAGTAATATTGTTGTGCCACTGGATCCCAGGTCCAGTTGGAGGATTCAAAATCCTGAAATATGATCCTTACATCTTTGTATTGATGTGGATCGTCGGTCCACACATAGAAGTTTCGTTCTACAGATCCCCGGGGAGCTTTTCTGGCCCGTTGAAACCAGGGATGTTGATCGGAAGTATGATTGATGACCAGTTCGGTAATGACTTTTAGATTTCTTTTGTGTGCTTCTTTCAGCAATTCGCGAAATTCTTCCAGGGTTCCATAGCGGGGATTGATGCTGTAATAATCTGCAATGTCATAACCATCATCCTTCAGGGGAGAAGGATAAAAGGGTAGAAGCCAGATGGCGGTCACTCCCAACTCCTGCAAATAATCGAGCTGTTCCATCAATCCCTGGAAATCTCCAATGCCGTCGCGGTTGCTGTCGCGAAAAGCCTTAATATGAACCTCGTAAATAACAGCGTCTTTATACCAATGCAGTTTGTCGTCAATCCCGGAATTATGCTGAACCATAGCAGGTGAATGTATTTGACTATCGTCCATTAAAATATCATGCCTTAGAGTTCGGAGTTCGGAGTTAAAAGTTCAAAGTTCAGAGTTCAAAATTCAGAGTTCAAAGTTCAAAGTTCAGAGTTAGGGGTTCAGAATTCAGAGTTCGGAGTTCAAAGTTCAGAGTTCAAAGTTCAGAGTTCGGAGTTCAGAGTTCAAAGTTCAGAGTTAAGGGTTCAGAATTCACTTGTAAAGATGTGGATTAAAATGGAGTAAAAATCAGAAGGGAAGGGCAACAGATAGACTGGTAAGATCGCAGGATCCTCTCTGGATGAAATCAGCTAAAAGGAACTGCCAGGTAATTTTCGTGGTTAGAATCCATCGGGACTATAATATACGAGATCTGATTAGAAAGTGGGGTACAGTAAGACCAGCAAAACTTTCGATTCTCTATATTTACCTGACTGTCTCAATTGATGATCCTCAATCCACGATTTACGATTCCCGACTCTGATTGACGATTCACCAATGACGATTGATGCACATGGCCACACTAATTTCTAATATAGATCTTCTGGTAAATACCCGGAAAGAATCCACGCTCCTACGCGGTGAGGAGCTCGCACATCTTCCATCGATTCCAAATGCCTACCTTATTGAAGAAGGAGGCTACATCGCCAGCTATGGCAGCATGGAAGAATTGAAATACAAGCCCGAAGATTTTCAGACGCACCGCGAGGCAAAAAACAGGATGGTGCTTCCCTCCTGGTGCGATAGCCATACCCACCTTGTATTTGCTGGAAGCAGGGAGATGGAATTTGTGGACAAGATCCGGGGATTGAGCTATGCAGAGATTGCAGAAAGGGGAGGAGGCATACTGAATTCAGCCTGTGTATTGCAACAAACTTCAGAGGATGAATTATTTCAACAGTCTATTCAACGGCTCCAGGAAATGATCAGGCTGGGGACCGGAGCTGTGGAGATCAAAAGCGGGTATGGACTAACGGTAGATGATGAATTGAAAATGCTTCGGGTGATCAGGCGAATAAAACAAACCGTAGATATTCCTGTGAAAGCAAGCTTTTTGGGTGCACACAGTATTCCCACAGAATATAAGAACAACAAAGAAGGCTATATCAGGCTCATTACCGATGAAATGCTTCCGGCAATTGCACGGGAAAGCCTGGCAGATTTCATTGACGTTTTTTGTGAGAAAGGCTTTTTTTCTGCATCAGATGCGGAAAGGATCTGCACAGCCGGAATGAAGTTGGGATTGAAACCAAAGATCCACGCGAATCAATTGCATGCTTCAGGTGGCGTTCAGATGGGCGTAAAGCTCGGTGCCCTTTCTGTTGATCATCTTGAAACTATGGACGAAGACGCCATACAGAGTCTATCAAACTCAAAAACCATTGGGACCTTATTACCAACCGCTGCATTTTTTTTACGCATGAATTTTCCTCCTGCACGAACACTCATCCAAAATAATTGCGCGGTCGCTCTTGCTTCCGATTACAACCCCGGTTCTTCTCCTTCGGGAAATATGAACCTGGTGGTTTCGATGGCCTGCATTCAAATGAAAATGTTTCCCGAAGAAGCCATCAATGCGGCAACCATCAATGGCGCTTATGCCATGGAACTTGAAAAAGAAGTGGGCAGCATCACAGTAGGAAAGAAAGCAAACCTGATCCTCACTCGTCCCATCCCTTCGCTGGCTTTTCTGCCTTATTCTTTTGGAAGCAACCTGATTGAAGAAGTGATGGTAAAAGGCAATTGGATTGAATAGATCTAACCGCGGAGAAAGAAGAGCGCAAAGTTTTTCAAGAGGAAGAAATTTCTTTTCTACCGGTTGCTCTAAGATTTTAATTTGAAGCGCTGCCCTAAATAGCAACAATCACAATCTTCTTATATTCGGCCATGCAGATCAGCCATTTTAAAATATATTCCAAACCAGATATTCTTTCATTGGTTCGACTCCGACGGTTCGAAACCAAACTCGGGGAAAGGATCCATGTTTTATCAGACCCAAATGATGTAACAGCTTCCATCAGCAGCCTACCTGGAAATTTTGTGGTGTTCGGAATTCCGGAAGACATCGGCGTTCAGGCCAACTATGGAACAGGAGGCACCAGCACGGCCTGGCTTTCATTTCTGCAGGCGTTTCTTTCTATTCAAAGCAATGACTATTTATCAGGAGAAGAAATTGCACTGATTGGTCATTTTGATTTTGGTGATATCCAATACCTCATTGATAAGAATGCACACGACGAAGAAGAAAAAGTAAAAGCCTACCGGCATGCCGTGAACATGATTGATGAAGAAGTGGAAGGACTGGTAAAACAGATTGTGGCTTCAGGGAAAACTCCCATTGTCATTGGCGGTGGTCACAATAATGCCTATCCGCTGATCAAGGGCGCCGCCAAAGGACTTCACCAGGCACAGATGATCTCACTTCCCCAGATCAATTGCATCAACCTTGATGCACATACCGATTACCGTCCCAGCGAAGGAAGGCATAGCGGCAATGGGTTTCGTTATGCAGAGGAAGACGGATTTCTACAGAAATATTGCGTCGTGGGCATTCACGAAAATTATCTTCCGCAAAACGTTTGGCTCGATATCGTCAACAATCCTTTTGTCGACTTCATCAGTTTTGAAGACATCTTCATCCACGACAAAAGAAATTTTCGCCAGGCAGTGTCCCACGCCATCGATTTCACCAGCGATGGTTTCTGCGGTATTGAACTGGATCTCGATTGTCTGGAAAATGTTTTGAGCAGTGCTTGCACACCCAGCGGCGTCACTACAGTCCATGCAAGACAGTACATCAACCTCTGCGCCGCACATGTCCGGTCCTGCTACCTGCACATCTGCGAAGGGGCCACCCGCCTGAATTCCGGCAAGACCAGTGAACTTACAGGGAAGCTGATTAGCTATCTGGTGAGTGATTATGTGAAAATGCGTTTGGTATAACGACCTGGAGGTTTAGTCGCAGAAAAAACTCCCGCCCTCACTTTCTATGCGGTTAATCTCTCTTTAATTTCCTTCCTCCAATTTCACCAGCTTGTCGAAGATTTCTTCGTATTGGGCATTGGCTGTGGACAGTTCGGAGAGAATCTTTTGGTAAGCAGCTTCTGTGTTTTTGAATTCCGTTGAGTTCGTGTAAGTAAAAGGTTCGGCGAGCCTGGTTTCGAGTTCCTGTTTTTTCAGGTTGAGCTCCGACAATTTTTGTTCTGCCTGATGAAATAATTTTTGTTGTTTCTGAATCGCTGATTTTTGTGATGGATTTGATTTAGTGACGCCAGCAACAGGCTTTGATTCAGCAGCTGGTTTTTGAATTTCTTTTTTTTCTTCTTTGCGCTGATTGTTTGCAGCCATCCTTTCTTTCCATTCTGCTAACTCTTCATAACCTCCCTTGAATTCTTTGATTTCATGATCAACAATCTCCCAGATCTTGTTGGCAGTTTTCGAAATAAAATACCGGTCGTGGCTCACCATAATCAGGCTTCCTTCGTAACGGTTAAGCGCATCAACCAATAATTCGGTGGAATGAATATCGAGGTGATTGGTGGGCTCGTCCAGCAACATAAAATTGGCTTTGGACAGAATGGTCTTGGCGAGAGCTACTCTTGCTTTCTCTCCTCCACTCAACACGCGGATCTTCTTGTCGGCATCATCCCCGCTGAAAAGAAAACATCCCAGTAGGGTTCTGAGTTCAAGTTCTGTTTTTTTGAAACCCGCCTCTTTCATTTCTTCAAGAATGGTATTGTTGATGTTGAGGGCTTCCAGCTGGTGCTGGGCATAAAAAGCTTCTTCAACATTATGTCCCCATTTTCGTTCGCCCTGGAATGGTTCTGTTCCGGCAATGATGTGAAGAAGGGTAGACTTGCCTTTGCCGTTTGCTCCAATGAGCGCGATCTTGTCACCTCTTTCAATTTCTGCGGAAGCATGATCCAGGATGTCAATGTCCTTATAATGTTTGGTAACGTCTTTGAGTTCCACCAAAACCTTCCCAGGATTTTTTTCCATGTTAAAATTCATCCGGATGTTGGGACGTTCGATCTCCACGTCTTCAATGCGATCAAGCTTTTCCAGTCGCTTCATCGCACTCTGCGCCTGTGTAGCCTTGGTGGCCTTGGCGCGGAAACGTTCAATAAATCTTTCCTGTTGACGAATGTATTCCTGTTGATTGTCGAAGGCTCTTTGCTGGATCTCGAGGCGTTGTTGTTTTTCTTGTTCGTAAAAACTGTAATTGCCGTTATAGAAATGGAGTTCTTTCTGATACAGCTCCACAATTTTCTTCACCATGCGGTTGAGAAAATATTTGTCGTGGCTCACGATCACCACAGCGCCTTTATAGTGCTGAAGATATTTTTCCAGCCATTCAATGGAAGGAAGGTCAAGATGGTTGGTGGGTTCGTCGAGCAGAAGCAGGTCGGGTTGTTGAAGGATCATCTTGGCCAGCAATACGCGCATGCGCCATCCTCCGCTGAATTCACGATAGGGACGTTTCAGGTCAGTGTTCGCAAATCCAAGTCCCTGCAACACTTCCTCGGTCTGGTATTCCATCGTATAACCACCCGCTTCTTCAAACTGGTGCAACTTGTCGGAATAAGCATGAAGTAATTCTTCTGTGGATGATTTTTCAATCTCTTTGGTCAATCGGTCCAATTCTTTTTCCAGAGCCTTGGCTTTATCAAATGCATGCATGGCTACTTCAAGGATGGATTCACCTGTATCAAAACTGAGAAGATCCTGATGCAGGTAACCAATGGAAGTGTTCCGGCTTTTTTCCACCGTTCCTGCCGAAGGAAGGTATTCTCCCACAAACAATTTCAGCAGGGTGGACTTGCCTGTACCATTATAGCCAATCAGGCCAATTCTTTCAAGGGGGTGAATATGCCAGGTAGCGTCTTGCACAATTATCCTTGCCCCAAATTCAAACGTAACATTCTGTAATCCCGCGAGCATAGCGCCAAAGATAATCAGGGTTTATGGTTTGTAGTTTCTGGTTTGTGGAAGTTGAGAGATTTTTAACCACTGAGAAGTGAGGACGCAGGCTTTCACGCAAAGACGCGAAGGGCTGAAGACGCAAAGATTATTTTATCACGGATTTCACAAATTGAATATGGATTTCACGCCCGCCCGTACCGAACGGTACGTTCGGGCGGGGATTGATTAAAAAGATTACCATGATTGATGATTTCATAGAAATCCGCTCTCTGCCTAATTCCTAATTCCAAATTCCCAATTCCCAATTCCACTGTAATACCCCAACTCCTTCTATCAACTATCAACTACCAACTATCAACTATCAACTCTTTTAAAATACATTTGCAAATGCGCTTTATAGTGATGGTTCTGGCTGTTTGCATGTTGGAAGGATGTGCAGGTGGTGAACAGAAAGAGAAAAAGGAAAAAATTACGCCCACTGCAAGCCGGCTCAGTGCTGATTTCAGTCGTTCGGTGGATTCTATCATGAGTGAATATCAAAGACTGACAGAATCTTTTGTGGACTGGGATACTGTTACTGTGATCAGAGAAGCAGGAATATTGAGTCCACTGCTCAACCATTTGCCTCAGGGCGAAATTGCAGTGCAACAACAAAGAACGGCTGCCCTGGACATTGTACAGGCCAAGAATGACCTGAACGTAATGCAACTGCACAACAATATTACCGACAAGCGTCATGCGTTGAATTCATTGACAGAACACCTGTTTCATTTTTTACAGACCGTTGGCTATGATGGAAGAAAACTTTATTTGCAGGAATGTCCTATGGCCTTCAACGATGATATTCCCGGAGTCTGGCTAAGTGAGAAAGACACGATCAGAAATCCCTACATAGGTATTCATCATCCACTGTATGGAAAAGCCATGGTGGAATGCGGACAAAATAAATCCATCATTGGCCAGGGTGCTCTTCCCAGGCCAGAAGAAAATGCAGATAGTGAAAAACCAAACCCTAAGAAAGATGACCACCATACAGGACCGAGGAAAGGCTAACAAAACAGGCGTCCTGCTGTTTTTCCTCTTCCTCCAATTTATTTCCATAGCACAAAACAAGTTTACACTCAACGGATATGTCAAGGACAGCTCCAGCGGAGAACTCGTGATCAATGCTACAATATCTTTAAGCGGACGCTCGATCACCAGCAATCAGTATGGTTTTTATTCGGTAACACTGGAAGCAGGTGAGTACGAAGTACTGGTTTCGCATGTAGCTTACCTGGCACAGTCCTTCCACATCAGCCTTCATCAGAATAAACAGGAAAATATTTACCTCATTCCGAAAACCGCGGCGCTGAATGAGGTGGTGGTGTACAGCAGGAGAAGGGATGCCAATGTTCGCAACGCACAAATGGGACAGGTTGACCTTACCATAAGCCAGATTAAAAACATTCCGGCTTTTATGGGTGAAGTGGATATTTTAAAAACAATACAGCTTCTTCCCGGGGTGCGCAATGCCGGTGAAGGCAATGCAGGTTTTTATGTTCGAGGCGGGGGCCCGGACCAGAATCTTATTTTGTTGGACGATGCAGTCGTGTACAATACGGGGCACCTCTTTGGATTTTTTTCCATTTTTAATTCCGATGCCATTAAGAATGTAACCCTGGTAAAAGGAGGAATGCCCGCGCAGTATGGAGGAAGACTTTCTTCTGTTCTTGATGTGTCCATGAAAGATGGCAATACCAACCGCTTTCAAACAGAAGGAGGAATCGGACTTATTGCTTCGCGGATCTCTTTTCAGGGTCCGATCGTTAAAGACAAAGCCTCATTTATTGTTTCAGCAAGAAGAACCTATATCGATGCGTTGGTGAAACCCTTTGTGAGCAAATCCAGCAATTTTTATGGGTCAGGATATTATTTCTATGATCTGAATGCAAAAATCAATTACCGGTTTTCTGAAAAAGACAGGCTGTATCTGAGTGGATATTTTGGAAGAGATGTTTTTACTTTCAAGAATGCCGAACAGTCTTTCGATGCCAATATTCCCTGGGGAAATTCCACTGCAACGCTTCGATGGAACCATGTGTTCAACCGAAAGCTGTTTGCCAATACCACCATCGTGTACAACGATTATCATTTCAGCTTTGGAGCCAGTCAGGATAATTTCAACATCAAGCTTTCTTCCGGTATCAGGGATGGAAATGGCAAAATTGACTTTGATTATTACCCTTCGGGCAAACACCGGATCAAGTTTGGCGGACTGGCAACTTACCATAAGTTTATTCCCAATGTGACTACGGGACATCAGGACTCTGTGGTCTTTCAACCTTCCTCTGAAGGAGCGAAGTATGCCCTGGAAAATGCGCTATACATTCAGGATGACTGGGACATTTCAGAAAAACTGAAACTGAATTACGGATTGCGGTGGGCGAGTTTCACACAGATTGGTCCATACACCAGCTATGTTCGGGATGCGAACCAGAACAAACTTGACAGCACCGTGTATGGAAGTTTTGAAACGGTCCGGAATTATCATGGACTGGAGCCGCGGTTTACTGCACGCTATTCCACAAGCTCCATCAGTTCCATCAAGGCTTCAGTGACGCGCAATCTGCAGTTCATTCACCTGGTGAGCAATGCAGGCACCACGCTGCCCACCGATCTTTGGGTGCCCAGCACTTTGCGGGTGAAGCCTCAGATCAGCTGGCAATATTCGGCAGGATACTTCCGCAATTTCAGGAACAATGAATTCGAGACCTCAATAGAATTTTATTACAAGGACATGCGCAACCAGATTGAGTATCGTGAGGGATACACGCCTTCGCTTCGCGACCCGGAAGAAGAATTCGTGTTTGGAAAGGGGTGGAGTTACGGGTCCGAACTTTTCATCAACAAAGTAAGGGGAAGACTCACAGGTTGGATTGGATATACCCTGTCGTGGACCTGGCGTAAATTTCCTGAACTTAATGGACAAGAAAAATATCCGGCAAAATATGATCGTCGTCATGATCTGTCTGTAGTAGCTATATATGAACTGAATAAAAAGTGGAAGTTTGGAGCGGTCTTCGTTTATGGAACCGGCAATGCCACTTCGCTGCCCGAACGTTTTTATTTCATCAATGGAATACTCACACAGGAATACAGTGCCATCAATCAATACCGTATGTATCCTTATCACCGTATTGATCTTTCCGCTACACTTACACCTCAGAAGAAAAAGGAAAAGAAACTGGAGAGCTACTGGGTTTTCAGTGTGTACAATGTCTACAACCGCATGAATCCTTATTTCATTTATTTCAACCAATCCGGCGATCCATACCGTGGCACCCTGCAGGTTGAAGCACGCCAGGTATCACTCTTCCCCGTGCTTCCTTCGGTGACATGGAATTTTAAATTTTGATCGCAGATTTTTTTGAATGAAGGGATTTCGCGGATGTCTCCTACGAGTCGATCAGGTTTTATTGCAATCTGTTATTACCGTCCTCTGTCCTCAGCTTTTATTTCAATTTCTGTTTATTGCAGTCATCTCTGCTCCGTCTTCTGTCTTCTCTCATCTCGCTCTCAGCTCTTTCGTAATTGCAAGCAAAGCAAGGCAATCTCATAACGAGGATGACAGGAATTAAATATGAATTTCACGGAACAGTCCTATCATTCGTTCAGTATGTCCTTAGCTTTCAGTGTGGTGTCATCTGTAATCTCTTCTCTCACATCTCACATCTCCCTTCTCACATCTCTCATCTCTCATCTCACATCTCACATCCTGAAGCGAATGGTTGATACCTTTAGTTAGCACTTTACCTTAGGACGTCATTGCGAGCGGAACGAAGCAATCTCTTTTATTGATTCAACTGAAAATTTTGTAAAAGTATCGGTTGCTATTTATCGATTGATTGATGCCATGCTGAATAGAATTACAGGAAGTAAAAGGGAGTGACACAACTGAGGCTGAGTCTTGCACTAAGCTGGGTAAATTATTTTTCTAAAATTTAAGTGCAGATGTAATCCAGGAAAATAAAATTAAAGAGCGGCTCATTTCATTTACTCGTTGGTGGGGACGCTAACAAGAGCAACTGCGGTTTTATTATTTGAATTATTTTATCAGCTGCAGTTCTGTCTTCAGCTTCTCTTGTGTCACTCTCTTGTGCTTCCTGTAATTCTATTCAGCAAGACATCGTCTAAGCGAAGAACTGTCCTCGCTACTTGAACATGCTTTCAACAGAATAAATAAAGGAGATTGCTTCGCTCCGCTCGCAATGACGTCCTAAGGTAAAGTGCTAACTAAAGGTATCAACCATTCGCTTCAGGATGTGAGATGTGA
>JBJMLU010000246.1:0-8546 GCA_045805145.1 Flavisolibacter sp.
CTTTCTTCCCTTGGCGTCTTGGCGTGAAGCCCTCTCTGTGACTACCTGCGTCCCCAAAAAAATCTGCCCTCGAAAACCCTCCAACACCGTATCTTAGCGCCGCTTGAAACGAGCTTGCTGTTGGGTAGAACTAAATCCCAAAGGATCAGACCATGAAAAAATATAATGCCGGAGTGCTGTTCGGAAAAGAACTGGAAGCACTCTATAAAGACGCAAAAGAAAATGGCTTCGCACTTCCTGCCGTCAATACCATTGGTACCAACAGCATCAATGCCACACTGGAAACAGCGGCCAAAGTAAATTCTCCTGTCATCATTCAATTCTCTAATGGTGGAGCACAGTTCATTGCGGGCAAAGGAATGCCCAACGACAAACTGCAAGGCAATATCTCCGGCGGTATTTCCGGAGCGCTCCATATTCATAACGTAGCGAAACACTATGGAGTTCCTGTGGTGTTGCATACGGACCATGCATCTAAAAAATGGCTGCCCTGGGTTAGTGGATTGATCGATGCCGGTGAAGAATATTTTAAGGAAAAAGGCCGTCCTCTTTTCAGTTCTCATATGCTTGATCTGTCTGAAGAACCGATCCAGGAAAACATTGAAACCTCTGTACAGTTTTTTAGACGCATGGCGCCACTCGGAATGGGAATCGAGATCGAACTCGGTGTAACTGGCGGTGAAGAAGATGGCGTGGACAACAGCGGTGTTGAAAATGAAAAATTGTATACACAACCAAAAGAAGTTGCGTATGCTTATAGAGAACTGAAGAAAGTAGGAACCATGTTTACCGTGGCAGCTGCATTTGGCAATGTGCATGGCGTGTACAAACCGGGAAACGTTGAACTTCGTCCGGAAATTCTTCACAATAGCCAGGTGTACATCCAGGAACAATTTCAGACCGAACAGAAGCCTGTGTACTTTGTATTTCACGGAGGCAGCGGCTCTCCGCAAAACCAGATCCGCGAAGCCATCGACTATGGAGCTATCAAAATGAATCTGGATACGGATTTGCAATGGGCATTCTGGGAAGGCATACTTGGTTTTTATAAAAAGAACAAGGATTTTCTTCAGGCACAATTAGGCAACCCGGAAGGTGAAGACAAGCCCAACAAAAAATTCTACGACCCGCGCGTTTGGCTTCGTAAAGCAGAAGAAAGTTTCAGCAAGCGATTGGAAATTGCTTTTGAAGATCTCAACTGCATCAACCGGAATTCATAGGCAAAATCGTATTGTTACATCCGCCAGTCAAAAAAATGATTGGCGGATTTTTTTGTCCTTAATGCGGGGGTATTAAGGAGGAATTTCGAATTGGGAATTAGGAATTGAGGAGAGAACAGGTTGCTATGAAATCGCCAATAAGGGCGAATAAATCTTGTCCTGAAATACTGACCAGGGAAAAAAGTAATTGCAGATCATACTTCATAGGATCTATAAGTGAGAAACAACAACCTCCTGTTTGCAGAGACAGGCCGAAACCATGAGTCTTCGTATATTCACTATTGACTATTGACTATTCACTATTCACTATTCACTATTCACCATTCACCATATGCCTTCCAAAAATATCAGAGAACTACTGGGCAATCAGGCCGATTCTCTCCTGAATCATGTTTGCAAGACCATCAATAAAACTGATATTCATCTGCCTTCACCTGATCATGTGGAGAAGATCTGGATCAACAGCAACCGCAGCAACCAGGTGTTGCGGAATCTTCAGAGTCTTTTGAATCATGGAAGGCTGGGTGGTACGGGTTATTGCAGCATATTTCCGGTGGACCAGGGAATTGAACACAGCGCGGGCGCTTCTTTTGCTCCCAATCCAATTTATTTTGATCCCGAAAATATTATTCGACTTGCTATCGAGGGTGGATGCAATGCAGTTGCTTCCACTTATGGCGTGTTGGGAATCATGAGCAGAAAATATGCGCACAGGATTCCCTTCATTGTAAAAATTAACCACAATGAATTTCTAAGCCTTCCCAACCGTTACGACCAAACGATGTTCGGTACCATCAAATCGGCCTGGGACATGGGCGCAACTGCTGTAGGTGCCACCGTGTACTGGGGCAGCGCAGAGAGTGCAAGACAACTCAAAGAAGTAGCCGAAGCATTTCAATATGCGCATGAACTGGGCATGGTAACAATTCTCTGGTGCTATCTGCGCAACACCGGATTTAAAGTGGATGGAGTGGACTATCATACGGCTGCGGATCTTACAGGCCAGGCCAACCATCTTGGCGTAACAATTCAGGCCGATATCATCAAACAAAAACTTCCTACCAATAACGGCGGATACAATGCCACCAAACATGGAAAGACCAGCAAGTTGGTTTATGAAAAACTTACATCAGACCATCCCATCGATCTAACCCGCTACCAGGTATTGAACTGCTACAGCGGACGAATAGGACTAATTAATAGTGGTGGAGAAAGCAAGGGAGCAGCCGATCTCTCTGATGCTGTTATAACGGCTGTCATCAACAAACGCGCAGGAGGTATGGGACTCATACTGGGACGAAAAGCTTTTCAACGTCCCTTCAATGAAGGAGTAGATATGTTGCAGTCCATCCAGGATGTTTACCTTGATTCTTCCATTACCATTGCATAACCAACCGCGTTAGTATCAAAAAGTCTTTACAATTGTAATTCATTGAAATCATCTGATACTGCTACTACAATTAGGTAATTCTGATATTCTTTGAAGTATGCACGCGGTTATGATCATCAATGATGATACAGGCCACCTGTTTCATCTGGTTAATCAGATGAAGGCCCGCAGTAACACCCATCACCATGACAGGAGTAGCGAGTGCATCTGCCAGTTCTGCTGTGGGACAAATAATTGTTACGCTGCTGATGCCTGAAACCGGAAAGCCTGTTTTTGGATCGATTGTGTGCGAGTATCTTTTACCATTGATGATGGCGAATTTTTCATAGTCGCCCGATGTGGCAACAGCCATGTTGCTCACTTCCAGTTGCGAAAATGGATGTTGCTTTTGATTGGGATCGGCGATGCCAACTATCCACGGTTTCCCGTTTGGTTGTGATCCCCAGGTAACCAGATCTCCTGCTGCATTCACAACACCACTATTGATCCCTTTTCCTTGCAGGAAACTTCGTGCGCGGTCAGCAGCATAACCTTTGCCTATTCCACCAAATCCGATGCTCATGCCTTTTTCTTTCAAAAAAACCGTGCAATCTTTTTCATCCAAAATAATATTACGGTAGTTGATCAACCTCACCGATTGAAGTGCCAGTTGTGGATCGGGCAATGAAGTCATTTTAGTATCGAAGTTCCAAAACCGTTTGTCTATGGAACCATAACTGATGTCAAATGCTCCTTGTGTAAGTTGAGAGATGCGGAGCGAACGTTGTATGAGATCGAATACCTCAGGTTCAACCCTGACCGGCGTAATGCCTGCGTTGAGGTTGATCTGATTGGTCTGACTGGTCTCTTTAAAAGTTGTCAGTAAATCTTCTATGCGTTGTATTTCTGCAATTGCCTGATCAATGAATAATTGCGCAGAGGATTCGTCATCGTTCACTACAGAGAGTTCAAAGCGATTGCCCATCAGACGCACCACGCGTCGGTGTAAAATATTCTTTGCAGGCTCAGTGAGTGGCATGGACCACGCTGTTGATTTCTTCTGTGAATTTCTCTGATGACTCATTGGGAAAACCTTCCCATGACTTCAGCACATTTCCTTTTTCATCGAGCAAAACGGTAAGAGGAAATTTTCCATCGTGATTGTATTGCTCGGCGAGCATTTCATTCTGAGAAGTTTGTTCCCGTGTTAACTGGTTTTTGTGAAGACGCGGAAAATCGGCGTTTACCAACACAAGATTTTTATCTGCATATTGTTCGAATGCAGCAGAACTGAAAATTTCCTTGTGCATGCGAATGCAGGGAAGACACCAGTCAGAGCCTGAAAAATTCAACAGGATAAATTTGTGATTTTGCGCCGCCTCTGATTTGGCTTGCTGCATATTGGTAAGCCATGTGGCCTCCGGGCTCAGGAAACTTACGAAAAGAAGGGTTAGTAAGAATTTCATAGATATTTTAATTGTGCTGGTCCACGGGACGAAAAATCAATTTTGCTTGGTTCTCAAAGGGAGCTTGCCTGTTTGTTTCGGCACCAGGGCGTAAGCCGGCCTTGGCTTTTTGGAACCAAGCAAGAGAGACAATATTTTCTTTAACATGGTATTCAATTATTGATGAAAAATTTAGTGTGTAAAATCTCAGTGAAGCAGGATAGGTCTGATTAGAAAGAGAACGTAATATTACAAAGGAAAAGTGTAGTAAAACGTTACAAGTTTACCCTGAGGCCTGATTTAACAAGTTTTAAAAGACAAACGAACGGCCGTTGCGCTCAAATATCCAATTATGAATTCAATGCATTCCTCAGTGCCTTAACTTCTTCGCTGATGATATGAGGATTTTTATAACTTTCTTCACTCTCGGAAAACGAAGGATGAATATATTCCATTTGTGAGAGGATCTTGGTTCTTAATGAAGAATGTAGTTCGCGGGCTCCTGTTTTTTCTGCTATCTCCCGGATATTTTCTTTGCGCACACCACTGCCCGGCATAATAATGATGCGTTCGTTTGATGCTTTAACGAGTTGGGCAATCAGGTCCAGACCTTCTGGCGCGGTAGGCTTTTGACCGGAGGTAAGAATTCTCTGGCAACCGATGTTAATGAGCTGCTCCAAAGCGCCAATTGGATCCTTGCATCGGTCAAAAGCCCTGTGAAAGCTAACTTCCAAAGGATAAGCAAGGTCAACGAGGCTGGATGTTCTTTTCAAATCAATGCTGCCATCGCGCAGCAGCATTCCTACAACAATGCCATCACAACCGAGTTCTTTGCAGCGCAGTACATCCTGACGCATGATTTCAAATTCTTCTTCATTGTATAAAAAATCACCGCTTCGCGGACGAATGATCGGAAACAGAGAAATAGGAAAAGCTTCCCTGCATTTTTTAATGGTTCCATAAGAAGCTGTTATTCCGCCTTCGCTCAGGCCCGCACAAAGTTCAATGCGGTCTGCACCTCCTGCTATTGCAGCGCGGGTCGTAGAAAAATCTGTTGTGGCTATTTCAATTGTATAATTCAAAGTTGGGTTGATAGTTTATAGTTGGTAGTTGATAGATGTTGGTAGACTTAGCGTTGATAGATGTTTTGTGATGGATCAATACAGGGTCTTTGATTGAATGATCTTGCTTCCGGAAGCTGTTTGCACTACATATGTAAAATCCTTTTGAATGGCATAGCCACCATACAAACCATTTTTGTCTATCGCTATAAATCCCACCTGAATGTCTTTTGCCTTCTCTCCTCTTTTATGTAAAATTCTCTCCACTGTTTTTTTACAAGCTTCTTCAGGAGCGTATCCCTGCCTCATGAGTTCTACTACTGTATGTGACCCACAGATGCGCACTACTTCTTCTCCCACCCCGGTGGATGTTGCAGCACCCACTTCATTGTCTACAAAAAGTCCGGCGCCAATGATAGGAGAATCGCCTACTCTTCCCCGCATTTTAAAAGCCATTCCGCTGGTGGTGCAGGCACCACTTAGTTTCCCTGAAGCATCCTGAGCGAGCATGCCAATGGTATCATGGTTATTTTTCTGACCTGGTTGGTTTTGACTTTCCAAAAGTCGGGGAATGGTCATGGGGTCATAATGAGAATTTTTGAGCCATTCCTTCCAGGCCTTTTCACTTTCCGGGGTCAGTAGGTTCTCTACCCGGAAGCCGTTTGCTATTGCAAACTGGAGTGCACCTTCTCCGGCCAGCTGAACATGCGGAGTCTTCTCCATCACCATGCGTGCCACCCTGATGGGGTGTTTGATTCCTTCAAGAAACATAACCGCTCCGCAATTTCCCTTGTCGTCCATAATGCTTGCATCCAGTGTCACTTTGCCATCGCGGTCTGGCAGGCCACCATAGCCCACACTCTGGTCCCGAGGATCGGCCTCAGGTACCTGAACTCCGGTTTCCACCGCATCGAGGGCCTTGCCTCCGCCTTCGAGAACCTTCCATGCTGCTTCACTCGCTGCCACATTTTGAGCCCAGGTGGAGATAACCAGCGGTCCGTTTATATTGCGTGAAGGATGCATTCCCGACCTTCGCAGCCAGATTGCAGCCGAACTAAAAAAAGATGACTGGAGAAAATTCCTGCGGTTAAGCATGCTATTTGTTTATCTGAAGATAAGATGAAAGATTATCTGACATTCTAGCACAAAAAGAAAGAGGAATGAATTTTGAAGTTTAAACATCGGTTTATCAATTTTAAAGAAACCCACATGAGAATAGTTATTATTTCAGGCAGTCCGAGAGGCAACAGCATTACACACAGAGTGGCTCTTCATTTAAAGGGAGCGATCAACGAACGGACAGAACATGAAGTGGACATTATTGATCTTAGAGAAATAGAATTTCCTCAGTTGCAATCCATTTTTACTTCTGTGGAGACTACACCTGAAGAATACAGGGAGGTAGCTGAAAAAATGTTCGGTGCCGGTGCTTTCATTTTGGTGACGCCTGAATACAATGGAAGTTATTCAGCTGCACTAAAGAACATGCTGGACCATTTTCCCAAGCAACACCATAAAGTTTTTGCGATTGCCACTGCCTCACTGGGAGGACTCGGTGGCGTGCGCGCGGCCTTGCAATTGCAGGAACTGATCTTCGCGCTCTTTGGTATTGGTTCACCGTACATGCTGGTAACACCGCAGGTAGATAAAAAATTTGGTCCCGATGGCCAGCTTATCGATCCTGCATTTCAAAAAAGTATTGATGTATTTGTGAACGAATTCATCTGGCTGGCGGAACGTGTTGTTCTGGAAAAGGTATTGAGGTAATGGGTATTAAGCTGGAATTGGGAATTGGGAATTAGGAATTTGGTAGAACATGATTACTATGAAATCATCAGTCAGTGAAATCCTTTCTTAATCCGTGCAATCCGTGATTAGGAATTAGGAATACAACAGGTTTCTATGAAATCATCAGTCCGGGTAATCCCAATAATCCTGAATCCGATTGCCCGGAAATTACTTCTCAAGACTGCCGAAAGTTTCTTCCTTCTGCCGACCGCAATCTGATGACTGACATCTCTCTACGGTTGAAAGTTGCCGGTAAACGATTGACCTCTCAACAATCATCTTTTAAATAACAAACATGACACATAGATCTCCTTCTATTCACACTTCCCTGCAATATTTCAATGTAGGACCGTTCAAGGTGAAACAGCCTTTGCCCGCCGATGATCTGAAACAACTGAGTCCTTTTGTGCTCCTGCATCATGGCGGACCGACACATCATTCAGCTGGTGAAATAAAATCGCGCCTGGGTGCCCATCCTCATCGCGGTTTTGAGCCGGTAACTTTTTTATTCAGTGGCAAGATCCATCACCGTGACAGTACAGGCAGTGAAGGCTTTCTGGAATCGGGTGACGTGCAGTGGATGACTGCAGGACGTGGGATCATTCACAGTGAAGGGCCTTCCGATATTTTTGCTAAAGAAGGCGGTGAAATGGAACTAGTCCAGCTTTGGGTAAACCTGCCAGGAGAATTCAAAATGTCTGCTCCAAAATATCAGGACATCAAAAAGAAAAATATCCCGATCATCCAGGAAAATGGTTTTGATCTGAAGCTTGTTGCCGGAGAATACAAGGGCATCCTTGGACCCGCGTCCACCTTCTCTCCCATTATGGCCATGATGGTGGATTTCAAAAAAGATGCAGCTGTTGAAATTGCGGTTCCTGATTCCTACAATGCCATGGTCTATGTTCTGAATGGATCTGTAACATCAAATGGAAAAACCATTCAGGAAAACAACCTGGCTGTTTTTGAAAAGGATGGTGAAGCGATTGAGCTGAGTGCGATAACATCCGGTAAACTCCTCCTGCTGGCAGGCGAACCAATCAATGAACCAATGGTAAGCTATGGACCTTTTGTGATGAATTATCCCGCGGAGATCAGGCAGGCGATCCTGGATTTTGAAACAGGGCAAATGGGAGTTCTGGAGGGTTGATGAAGATTCATCCACAGGAGAGATTTCCTATGGGTATGCTTCCTAACTCATTAGATTTTTTGGACAGAGTGTTTTTAATGGCAGTCAGTCTTTACGGGTTGGTTTTTTTCTTTTTCCACTTTTGGCATTGCCCCAAAAGTGGAGCAAAAGCTCTAGGCAATCCGAATCCCGCACGTGCGGGAGGATTGCCGGCCGCGGCACAACAGTTACCCAAAGCTTGTCTCGTAGTTGCATTATACTAGGCAGTCTTTCCCCTTAGATCGAACTTTACCACAGGTTTTTATTTGTTTTATAGTCGAAGGGCTTTAATTCGAAGAAGCTGAAGGCGCTGTGTTTCCCACCTTCGGTGGGGCGGGAACGGTCTGTGAGTTTTGCGATGATGTCAATGAATGATTCTGGTTTCATTGTTTTGGAGCGCCCGACTGTACGTGAGTGTACTACAAGGCGGTCTTGGGGACTGGTGCTCGCTTCGCTTGCAAGGAGATTGCCGCGCTGCGCTCGCAATGACGCCTA
>JBJMLU010000247.1:0-12493 GCA_045805145.1 Flavisolibacter sp.
ATCCGGACTGATGCTCGCTTCGCTTGCAAGGAGATTGCCGCGCTACGCTCGCAATGACGTTTAAGGTCAAGACTCACTACGCGTTTCAAGCCTACCTCATAATTTGAGCGTGTTAGTTACGCAATAACCTAAAAAGTATGATCGAAACAGTAGCGTATTTTTGATTTGGCGTCATTGCGAGCGCAGCGAACCCGTACGCCGTAGCTTTAGCGAAGGTGTAAGCAATCCCCTGCCAACCGGAAGCAACGACCGTGTCGTAGTTCGTCATTGCGAGCGCAGCGCGGCAATCTCCTTGCAAGCGAAGCGAGCATCAACTTTTAGATAGCTTCGAAGTAAGCGTCGCAACAAGTAAGCACTACAAACAAAGAAACATCTCACATGCGAGCGGAGCCACACATTACGCCGCAGCTTTAGCGAAGTAGTAAGCAATCCCCTCGAGGTATAGAGCCGCTGAATAGGAATTTAAGATTTAGCTGTTCCAGTAGTTTATTCAAAACTAATTGAACGCAGTTCCCGACTGGTCAACCAACAAAATACTGGGGAATAAATTTTTTTGCGCTGGAAGAGATTTACCGGCTTCAACTTTATCGTGCGAAGATTGGGGATGCGATGAAAAGGCAAACCACTGCATCGCCATCGCCAACAGCAAAACAACCAGGAGAAGTTCCGCTATAATGACTAACCTTTTCATAAAATGTTTTTTAGAATCCAAAGCTATAACCGTTCATCCCGCATTAAAACCATTGACGAAATGAATTGAGGATTGCGCAACATGAACTGCGTAACATTTCATCATCTGGATTTCACAGTTCACAGCAAACGTTCCACTCTCACATCGGTCCTCACGAATTGATTAACTTCATTTAGCTATATTCTCTCCATTCCCTTGGTCATCACCCATCCCTCATCTTCTCTCCTTCCTCCCGAGTCCGGTTTTTACTGCGAACAGGGAACGGGAACTGAGGCGATCTCTGACCAATCTTAAGAAGATTTTTTCTTTTTCTGCCTTGTAGAAAATCTTCTACACCTCAGTCTGCCTGACTGAATTACAAGAGAAAGGCCGATAGATTTTGGCAATTCTAGATCGAATGGAGCGAGGCCTGTTATTTGTAACCCTTTTGTTGCCATTTCCCGATAACATGGATACAGAAAAAAAACGGATCAGTCTCCCTCGAAAGATCACCAGGATCGTACTGAAAACAATACTCTTCATTTTTCTATTTGTCGTATTTGTTTTCCTGTTGGTGCTTACCCCCCCTGTTCAACGCTTTCTAACTTCGAAGGTGGAAACCTATCTGCAAACTAAACTAAAAACAAAAGTGCAGATCGGCAGTATTTCTTTCGGACTATCCGGAAGGATCAACCTTGCGAACGTTTATATCGAAGACCAGAAAAAGGATACGCTTGTTTCCGGAGGGAATATCAAAGCCCATCTCAATTATCTGAGGCTCTTCTCCAATGAAGTGGAAGTAAAGGACCTGGAATTTCAGGATATAACGGCCAAGATCAAACGCGTTTTGCCGGATACCACGTTTAATTTTCAGTTCATCGTGAACGCATTTGTGTCGGAAAAATCAAAGGCACCAGACACTGCCAAGACCCCGCCGATGAAGCTAAACATCAGCGACATCGCACTTGATAATATTAATCTGACTTTTACCGACGCCATTACCGGTAACGATATGTTTGCGCATATAGGAACCCTTTCTGCTACCATTGATACACTCGATCCTTACACCCAGCATTTTGATATTCCAACCATCATTGCGCGCAATGTTGTTGCCAGGGTAAAACAAACAAAACCACTTGTAACACCCCAGCCACTTGCAAAAGACCTGGCGGAAGCACAAACGCCTCCGACCATGAAGCTTAACCTGGGTACAATTGACCTGAACAAGATTGCTGTCACTTACGACAATGATGTCTCTGCCCTGTACAGCGATATCAACATCGGACAGCTCAAGACAAATGGAAAACAAATTGACCTTCAGAACAACCGGGTATACCTGGACCAACTGGCGTTGAACAATTCCAAATTTGCCGTTCGTCTCGGCAAAACCCAGGGAGCAAAACTGGTAGCCAAAGAAACGAAACAGAAAGTGACGGCGCAGAAAGAAGCAGGCTGGGATTTCCGCATCGATCATATCCGCCTCGACAACAATGCGCTTCAATTTGACAACGACAACAGCCCCAGGCTTGCACGAGGACTTGACTATGCCCATATCAACAGTGACAGCTTAAGTCTGTATGTCGACAATTTTGTGATGAAACCCGATTCAGTGGGCGGTAGCATTACAAAGGGCACGATGAGAGACAGAAGCGGCTTGCAAATAGACACACTTCAAACCGATTTCCTTTATGCTTTCAATCAAACCTATTTCAAAAATTTACTGATCAAAACGCCGGGCAGTGAAATCAGGAGAAGCGCTTCGCTGCAATATGCTTCTTTTGATGCGCTCTCTAAAGACTTTGCGCGCACTGTATTCGATATTCAGCTGGTGAATACCAGGCTTCAGGTAAAAGATATTCTGTTGTTTGCTCCTCAACTACGCTCAAATCCTGCGATGTCCAATCCCAATGCTGTTTGGTATGTTAATATCGTTGGCAATGGAACGATGAACCGCATCAATTTTGAAAGTCTTCGTTTCGATGGCTTACGAAATACCCATTTGAATGCAAAAGGCACACTTGCAGGATTGATGAATCCCAAACAGGCCGGCGGCAATTTCACGATCTATCGTTTCCATACAACACAATCAGACCTTGCACTATTTACGGGGCAACGTTTGTCAACACCGCAGATCAATGTTCCCGAAGAATTCGACATCAATGGCACCGTGATAGGCAATGCGGGTCATCTCAATACCAATTTGAATGTAAATACTTCAGCGGGTTTTATGGCGCTCAGAGGCAGCTTCAGCAACCTGTTGGATCCAAACCTTACCACATATAACGCCACACTTGTTACAAGAGGACTTCGTGTTGGAAGCATCATGCGTCAACCCGACCAGTTTGGCTCTTTGTCTGCAAATATTACCATGAATGGAAGGGGACTTACTCCCAATACCATCAATACCAGGTTCAATGGCAGTATAGCAAGCTTCGGGTACAATCATTATCAGTACAACAATATTCGTCTGAATGGATCACTGAATAAGACCGTATTCAATGTTACTGCTGATTCGAAAGATCCGAACCTGAGTCTGAACCTCACAGCCAGTGGCGATTTCTCGAACAATCCTTCCTTCCGCCTGAACGGAATGATCGACAGTGTGAAAACCCTGCCACTTCACTTCACGACCTCACCCATGGTGTTCCGTGGGAAGATCAATGCTTCGGTTTCCAATATCACTGCAGACAACATGGATGCAAATGTGCTGATTACAAAATCACTTTTTGTTTCCGGAAACCAACGCCTGCCACTTGATACCATTCAACTCATTTCAGGCAGATCGGATACAGGAAATTATATCCGTTTCAGAAGCGATATTGCCAATGCTCAATTGAGCGGACAATACCGTCTCTCCGAATTGGGAAGCATTGTTCAGAGCAGCATTGAACCCTATTTTGAGGTGAAGCCTGCAGCCAGCACGGTGCCAGTGCAACCTTATAATTTCCGTTTTAGTGCCGATGTTATTTACACACCCATTATTTCCGCTTTTGTTCCCGCGCTCACGACCATGCAGCCCATTCATGCAGAAGGAAGTTTTGCCACAGGCAGCGGCATGAACGCTTTGGTGACAGCTCCATATGTTTTATATAATGGAACTGAGATCAGTAATATGAGCCTGAAGGCAAATACCAATGAAACCGGATTGCACATCAATGGAAATATCGCACACCTCCGCAGCGGTACCTCATTCGATGTGTACAATACACGCGTCAATGCAACTGCCCTGAACAATACCATCGACTTCAACCTTGGAGTTGACGACCAGAATGCAAAAAATAAATATTACCTGAGTGGATTGCTTACACAACCTACAACAGGCACGTATGCACTCAAGCTCCGTCCTGATAGCCTGCTCCTCAATTATGAAAGATGGACGATTACGCCGGACAATTCCATTACCATCAGTCCTACAAATATTCTGGCCAATGATTTTACACTGTCAAAAGGTGGACAAAGTCTTAGTCTTAATAGTCTGGCAGGAGCAGGTGCACAACCACTCCAGTTAAGCTTTAAGGATTTTCGCCTGGCGACGATCACGGGTTTCGTAAAGTCCGATTCGCTGCTGGTTGACGGTGTCATGAACGGCAATGTTACGTTCCGCAATCTGATGCAGCAACCGGTGTTCACCAGCAACCTTACCATCAATGACCTCAGCATGAGGAAAGACACATTGGGTAATGTGAACCTGCAGGTAAGTTCGGCTGCTAACGACCGTTATACAGTTAATATTGCGCTGAATGGTCATGGCAACGATATTGGACTCACCGGTTCATTTGCTCCTGTTGCAAATGATATCGCACTGGATCTGAATCTTAATGTGCGTGCACTGCAACTCCATTCCATGCAGGGAGCATTGGCAAGCACCATCACCAATGCTTCTGGTGCAGTGGACGGCAATATTGCCATTAAGGGCACAGCGAGCAAACCAAGTGTGAAAGGAGACCTCAATTTCGACAAAGCGAGTTTTGCCATCACGCAATTGGGCAGCCAGTTTAGAATTGACAATGAAAAAATTTCTGTTTCCGAAAATGGTTTTGTTTTCAACAACTTCACGATCCGGGATTCAGCCAATAATGCCCTTACCGTGGATGGAACCGTAGGTACAACCAATTTTATCAACTATAATTTCAATCTCGATGTAACGGCAAAGAACTTCCAGGCGATGAATTCAACGAGGGCACAAAACAAACTTTATTACGGTAAACTTAATCTCAGTTCTGATATCCACATTTCAGGAACCGAAACAAGTCCCGTAGTAGATGGTTCTTTGACTGTGAATGACGGCACGGTCCTGAATATTGTGGTTCCGCAAGCAGAGCCCGGGGTGGTGGACCGGCAAGGTGTAGTTGAATTCGTGGATATGGATGCTCCGGAAAATGATTCGCTGTTCCATGCCTATGATTCCATTAATACGGCAAAATCTACCTTGGGAATGGACATCGCTATGAACATCGAAATAAAAAAAGAAGCGGTGTTCAATGTAGTTGTGGATGAAGCAAACGGAGACTTCCTGAATGTGCGTGGAGAAGCCATACTATCGGCAGGCATTGACCCAAGCGGGAAAATCACTATGGTTGGAACTTATACGGTGGAAGAAGGTTCTTACCAGGTTGCCTTTAATTTCCTTCAACGCAAATTCAGTATAGAAAAAGGAAGCACAATTGTATGGACAGGCGAACCCACCAGCGCAGAACTCAATCTGACTGCTATCTATATTGCCAATACAGCACCGCTCGACCTGGTTGCCGATCAGATCTCTGCACCTACTGCAGCTATTAGAAATACTTATTTGCAAAAACTTCCTTTTGAAGTGCACCTTACCCTTACCGGTGAACTGATGCAACCTGTTGTGGCCTTTGATATTCTGTTGCCGCCAGATAAGAATTATGGTGTGAACAATGAAATTGTAACGGCAGTACAATCGAGACTGGACCAAATACGGCAAGACCCGGGTGAAGTAAATAAACAGGTGTTTGCCTTGTTATTACTCGGAAGATTTGTGGGAGAAAATCCCTTCCAGTCCGCAGGCGGAGGAGGAATCGATGCAGCAACTTATGCCAGGGCAAGTGTGAGCAAACTGTTGACCGAGCAATTGAACAGTCTTGCTTCCGGTTTGATCAACGGAGTTGACCTAACCTTTGACGTAGCGTCTTCTGATGATTATACCACCGGCGAAAGACGTAACCGCACCGATTTGAATATAGGCCTAAGCAAACGTTTGCTGAATGACCGTCTGAAGGTAACCGTCGGAAGCAATTTCCAGCTGGAGGGGCCGCAAAACAGCAATCAGCAAAGTAACAATATAGCCAGCAACATCGCTATTGATTATCAGCTTAGCAGGGATGGAAGATATATGCTTCGCTTTTACAGACAGAACGAATATGAAGGTGTGGTTGATGGTTTGATCATTGAAACAGGATTGAGCTTCGCACTAACAGTGGACTACAACAAGTTTAGCCAGGTAATTCACAGGAAAAAACAAAGAGTAACAAATACAGCAGCAACAGGCACCAATCCAAGCACAGGCACTAATTAAAATTCAATTCCCAAATGAACGCGATAAAATATTGTTTTATTTTTCTGATCACTGGTTCTTTATTTTGGGCCGGGTGCAGCAATACCCGGCAGCTACCTCCCCACGAAAAGTTATACACGGGCGCAACACTTAGAATCAAGGGTGCATCCAGTGTTCGTGAAAAGAAAATACTTGATGAAGATCTCGAAGGACTTTCCCGGCCCAAACCCAATACAAAAGTTTTGGGCATGCGCATCAAACTTTCCATTTACAATCTTTTCAAAAATAAAAAACCAAAATCCTTCTGGGGCAAACTAAGAGATAAATACGGCGAGCCTCCTGTTCTTCTGAGCCAGGTAGACCTCACAAAAAATGACAAGGTTTTTGTGAACCATATTCAGAACAAGGGTTATTTCCGCGGGCAGGTTTCGGGAGATACGGTAGTGCGAGGCAAAAAAGCAAGTGCGCGCTATACAGTGGTTGCAGGACCGCAGTACACTATTAATTCTGTACACTTTCCTGCCGACAGCAGTGACCTTTCATTGGCCATCAGTAAAAGCACGGACAAAACCCTGTTGAATGAAGGCGATCCTTTTAACCTGGATGTGATCAAGGGAGAACGGACACGTATAGACGCTTTTTTGAAGGAAAGAGGATTTTATTTTTTTAGTCCCGACTACCTGCTGGTAAAAACAGACAGTACGATTGGCAATCATAAAGTGGATCTGTACCTGACCGTAAAAGCCGAAACGCCAAGAAAAGCTTCCCAGATCTACCGCATCAATGATATCTTTATTTACAGTGGCTATAGTTTGAATACGGCTAATTCAGATACGCTCAAGTCTCTGGCCCAATATTACAAAGGATACTATATCATAGACAGGAGGCAACGCTTTAAGCCCTACCTCTTTGAAGAAACCATGCAGTTCAACCGTGGTGATGTCTATAACCGCACCGAACATAATCTTACGCTCAATCGCCTCATCAATCTAAATCTCTTCAAATTTGTTAAGAACCGTTTTGAACCCATTGGACTGGATTCACCAAAACTGAATGCCTATTATTATTTGACTCCTTTACCAGGTAAATCACTTCGGGCTGAAGCTGCTCTGATCACAAGATCGAGCAACCTCAATGGATCGCAGTTCAATATCAGCTTGATCAACAGAAACCTTTTCCGGGCAGGTGCACAGATGCATCTTACTGCATATATTGGTTCCGATGTTCAATTCAGCGGTGCACTCAAAGGTTACAATACTTACCGCTATGGTGCGGAGGCAGATTATGTGATCCCGCGATTTGTTGTGCCATTCGTGAACCTTCGCAAGAAAGGACCGTATGCACCAAGAACCAATATCAGGCTGGGTTACGATATTCTCCAGAGAAAAGATCTCTACACACTCAATTCTTACCGCGCGGAATATGGTTATACCTGGAAAAAAAGTCTGGAGATTACGCACGAATTATTTCCCATCAGCGTCAGCTACGTGCAGCCAATCAATGTGACAGCAAATTATGATTCACTCAAGAATATTTATTTTGGCCTGACGCGTGCTATCGAACCCAATTTCATTCTTGGCAGCCGCTATGAATATCTTTTTAATCAGCTTGCCAACAGTCATCCACCCGCCAATTCATTTTATTTCGACGGAATTGCAGATCTGTCCGGAAACATTGCAGGTTTGTTGACGGGCGCAGATGCAAAACATGGTGATACGGTAAAAATTTACAACGCGCCTTTTGCCCAATATGTAAAATTGGAAACTGATTTTCGCTACTATCGTAGGGTTGGTTTAAAATCTACCTGGGCCAATCGCATTGATATTGGCGTGGGCTATCCTTACGGCAATTCCACGCAGATCCCTTATATCAAACAGTTCTTTGTTGGCGGTAATAATAGTCTGCGTGGTTTCAGAAGCCGTTCTGTGGGTCCGGGTACCTATTATTTTCTTGATACCACAGGTCATGGCCTCATCCCCGATCAAACAGGCGACATCAAGCTGGAAATGCAAACAGAGTTCAGGCCGCATATATCGGGTCCTTTATATGGTGCGCTATTTCTGGATGCTGGAAATATCTGGCTGAAGAACGATTCTACTTATACCGGGAAGCCGGGCGGACAGTTTACCAAAGACTTTCTCAAACAGCTGGCAGTAGATGTGGGTGTTGGTATTCGCATGGACCTGACTGTTTTTGTAGTGCGCCTGGATGTAGCTTTCCCTATTCGCAAGCCCTGGGTGGTTCCTCCTGTGGTGTTGAACGACATCAACTTCAAGGACCAGGCCTGGAGAAGAGAAAACATCATTTACAATCTTGCGATCGGATACCCATTCTAGTGCGGAGAAAGAGAGCGAAGAGTGGGTTTACTACAAGGCGATCATTTCTTAGTGGTTGCTCGATACTTATTTTTTATTGTGACGTTTGTCTTGGTGTTGGAATAATTTATCAGACTGGAATTCATTAATAAACTTTTTCTGGAAAAAAATTCTTCACAACATCAACACTCAAGCAGCATCCTGAGTCGCACTGCAAGTTTTTCTGCATTGGGCAACATAGCTGCCTCCAATCCCATGTTCAATGGAACTGCAGGAAGATTCAGTGCACCAAGAACATCAACGGGGGCATCAAGGAATTGAAAACAGTTTTTGGAAATTCTTCCTGCCAGCGCTTCCGCAAAAGAATTATTTTGTTGTTCCTCTGTAAGCACCAAACATTTTCCATGCTTCCGCACAGTTGAATAAATCAGCTCTTCATCCAAAGGAAACAGAGTGCGCAGATCAATCACTTCTACTCTTCCAATGAATTGACGTGCGGCAGCCCTGGCCCAGTACACCCCCATTCCATAGGTGATGATGCAAACAGAATCGCCTTGATGAACAGAAGCAGCATCTGCCTCCAACACAATATTTGCTTTGCCGAAGGGAAGAATATAGTCCCTGGAGGGTTCAATGGTGCGCGCATCTTCTGTTCCCGGCACCTTACTCCAGTAAAGACCCTTGTGTTCCAGCATCACTACCGGATTGGGATCGTAGTAGGCGGCCTTCATCAATCCTTTCATATCGGCTGCATTACTTGGATAAGCAATCTTGATTCCCTTGATGGTAAGCAGGGTAGATTCAACACTTCCGCTATGATAAGGTCCGCCGCCGTTATAAGCACCAATAGGAACACGGATGATGCAGGATACAGGAAATTTCCCGCAGGAGAGAAAACATGATTTAGATATCTCGGTGACGAGTTGATTGAAGCCCGGATAAATATAATCGGCAAACTGCACCTCAACGACCGGACGAAGACCTACAGCACTCATGCCCACAGTAGAACCAATAATATAAGCTTCCTGAATGGCCGTGTTGAATACCCTGTGTTCTCCAAATTTTTCCGCAAGTGTTGCAGCCTCGCGAAACACGCCACCAAGGCGCTTTCCCACGTCCTGTCCGTACAAAACACATTCTTTGTGATCTTCCATTAGTTCGCGTATGGCAAACAGGGCGGCATCCACCATCATTACTTTGTTGTTGCCTGTAGGAGACCGTTTTCCTTTTTCTTCCCTCACCGGAGTTGGCACGAATACAAAATCCTGCACACCGTTCACATCTGGTTCGGCGGCATTCACAGCATCATTGAATTGCTGGCTGATACCAGTTGCAACCTCGGATTCGAGCTCCTGCAAAAACGATTCACCAAAATCTTCTGTGATGGCCTTACGAAATTTTGGAATTGGATCGTTGCATGCATGTAGAGCAAGATCTTCTGTGGTTCGATAAAATTCCTTGCGCACACCACTGGTATGATGATTCAACAGGCAAACTTTTGCGTGCACCAGCCAGGGTCTCCTATGTTCACGAACATCATTTACAATTTTCTCCATCGTTTCGTAACTCTGAAAAAAATCTGTTCCGTCAATGCTGATGCGGTTCATGCCCTTAAAGCCTGCTGCATATTCATAAGCATTCATGGCCCTTCCTTCCTCTGCAGAAACACTGATGCCCCAGTCATTGTCCTGCACCAGGTAGATGATGGGCAACTGCTTCAGCACCGCAAACTGGAATGCCTCACTTACTTCTCCCTCTGTAATACTTGCGTCACCCAGTGAGCAGAGCACCACAGCACGTTCCATTTGTTCCGTTGCCGCGTGAATGCTTTGGAGGTATTGAATTCCCTGTGCAATTCCGGTAGTGGGTATGACCTGCATACCTGTAGCACTGCTTTGATGAATGATCTTCGGCTTGTCTTCGTGTTTTGAATTAGGATGGGAATAGTAACTCCTTCCTCCTGTGAAAGGATCTTCTTTTTTTGTCAGCAGCTGAAGCATCAGTTCGTACGGCGTCCAGCCCAGGCCCAGCAAAAGACTTTCATCACGGTAGTAAGGACTCACCCAGTCGAAGGGTTGTAAATGAAAAGCAGTGGCTAGTTGAATCGCTTCATGTCCCCGCGAAGTAGAATGAACATATTTTGTGATAGACCGGTTGGCTTCATAGGTTTCTGCCATGATGCGTGCACTGTACATCAAGCGGTAGGTATGCAATAATAAATTACGGTCCATCATTGAGAAGAGTTGACGCCTTCCCGTTAGTGCGGGAGTTAATAGTTGGTAGTTGATAGTTCGGGTAAAACTGGGGGAAATTAGTTGTATTTTTTTCTAAAGTTTAGGTAAACCATTTCATTCCTGAAACAAATAATCATCATTCATGAATGAAGACTGCCGTATAGCAGACTGGAAACAGTAAACAGGAAACCAAAAATAGCTAACAGCACCAGCTATCGGCTATTATTTTACTTCCAGTGTAAGTAAGCTTTCCTGCTCGATGAAGGCTTCGACTTCGTCTCCTACAACGATTTCTCCCACCCCTTTGGGAGTTCCTGTAAACACAAGGTCGCCGATGTTGATGGAAAAATAATTGGAGATATAAGAAATGATGTAATCGAAATCAAAGATCATGTCCTTGGAATTGCCCTGCTGCACCAGTTCCTTGTTTTTGTAGAGACCGAAGTTGATCTCTTTTTTGTTTTTAATGTTCGGCAGTGGGATCCATTTCCCAACCACAGCCGAATTATCCCAGGCCTTGGCCTTTTCCCATGGCAAACCTTTTTGTTTGAGCTCATTCTGAATATCACGTGCAGTGAAATCAATTCCGGTTGTTACTGCATCATAATATTTGTTGGCAAATTTTTCCTGTATATATTTTCCGTTTTTGGAAATGCGGAGAACCAGTTCGCACTCGTAGTGCAACTCATTGGTGAATTCGGGATAATAAAAAGGCGTATGGGGCTGAAGCAATGCGCTCTTGGGCTTCATGAAAATGACCGGTTCATCCGGCACATCATTGCCCAGCTCCTCTGCATGTTCTGAATAATTTCTGCCTACACAAAAAATCTTCATAAAGAAAGTTGGTTTAGAAATCAAATACGACGGGATACTGACACATAGGGCTGTTTATCCCATATATTCTATGGTTTTGCAAAGAAAATTCGGATTTTACAGGGAAATTAATAGAGTGTTGGTGCGCTAAAATAACTAAATCCTATTATTTGTCATAACGTAATTTCCACATTGTTGAATTTATTCATGGTCATGCTGATGCCGGCAGTGGCAAAGCTTTCAATGACTTCGATACAGAGTTCGATCTTTTTTTTCACGATCGGCTCTTCTTCCTTCAGCCATTTACCCAGAACAAATTCTGATTGCATGCCCTTTGGAAAATTATTTCCGATTCCAAAACGGAGCTTAGGATAGTCGCTGGTGCCAAGAGATTCCTGTATGCTTTTCAAACCGTTATGGCCTGCATCACTTCCTCCGGGACGGAGGCGGATTTTATTAAGGGGAATGGCAATATCATCAAAGATCACAAGCATCTGTTCCTTATCGATCTTTTCTTTGTCCATCCAGTATTTTACTGCCTTGCCACTTAGGTTCATATAGGTGGTAGGACAAATGCATATGAAATTCCTTCCCTTCCATTTCACCTCCGCCATGTATGCCAGCCTCCCCGATCTCAATTCACCACCGTGCTTCGATACAAAGGCCATCACCACATCAAAGCCGATATTATGCCTCGTATGCGCATACTCATTTCCTACATTTCCCAACCCGGTGATCAAAAATTTCATGCGTCAAATATAGTTGGCAGCGGGCAGTTAGGGAGTCGGGAGTTCGGAGTTCGGAGTTCGGAGTCTGGAGTTCAGAGTTCAGAGTTCTGAGGGAACCAGAGTTTGAGGGTTAGAAACAGGGGAGGTATTGGTATTGGGTATTGGGATGGAATTAAGAACCAGGAGTTCGAAGTCCAAAGTTTGGGTTCGAATTC
>JBJMLU010000248.1:0-10600 GCA_045805145.1 Flavisolibacter sp.
CATACGTGGATGGAATGAATGTCTTATTAGTTTTATCATTTCCGCTTCTTCACCTACACATCCTATTCCATCGGAAGTTTATTACAACAGTTTTGTGAACAGCGCTTCCTATTTCAACGGCAAGACTTACTATGGTATCAAACTTCCTCTTGGCTTTGAATATGGCGGACCTTTATTCTTTGCTCATTATACCTTCATGGGTATTGATCCGCATGGACTGCAAAGCTATCAGGTGAATTACTGGGAGCAAAATCTCAATCATACTTTGATCAACCGTGCCTGGTGCATCGACAACCCAAAAAAATACAAAGGCTATGGAGAAAATTGTTGGGGGCTCACTGCAGGCGACAGCTATAAAGGTTACGTGGCTCATTGTCCACAGGAAGATCTGGGTGTGATACAACCCACAGCAGCGCTGTCTTCTTTCCCTTATACGCCTGAATTTTCCATGCAGGTGCTCAAACATTTTTACTATGACCTTGGCAGCAAGATCTGGGGCGAATATGGATTTGTAGACGGATTCAGTGAATCAAAGAATTGGTATTCTTCCTCCTATCTGGCCATTGATGAAGGTCCCATAGTAGTAATGATAGAAAATTATCGGACAGGACTTCTTTGGAAATTATTCATGAACATACCAGATATACAGAACGGATTGAAAAAACTGGGATTCAAGTGGTGAATGGTGAATGGGAATAATGAATAGTGAATAATGAATAGTGAATGCGGAGAAACAATAGAATTAGTTTGTAATGAAGTTGAATTTGATTTATAAAACGCAAAGAACGCAGAGGACCGCTAAGAACGCAGTTAAAATCCCTTTGCGCTTCTCTGTGCTCTTTGCGTCCTTTGCGTTAAAATCCGCTGAACCCTAAAAAACCAGAATAACGATTCAGCCAACACAATAAAAATTTTCTATGGGCTCCTTTCAGTTAAGCAAAGAACAGATCGCCGATTATCATCGGGATGGTTATCTGATCATCAAAGATTTTTTGAATGCGGAAGAAACAGACAAGCTTCAGAAAATTGCTTTCGAAGATGGCAACATGCGAAAACATGCATTTGACCTGAATGACCAGTCGGGCAAAAAAACCAGGCTCACACTCTGGTATCAGCCTGGTGATGATGCTTATGGATTGCTGACCAGAAGCAAAAGAATGGTTGCCTCAGTGGACAAATTATTGGATGGAACATCGGCTGTCTGCCATTTTCATTCCAAGCTGATGCAAAAAGAACCCCGGGTGGGCGGAGCCTGGGAATGGCACCAGGACTATGGTTACTGGTATAAGAATGAATTCATTTTCCCAGACCAGATGATCTCCGTGATGATCGCGATTACGAAAGCGAATAAAGAAAATGGATGCCTTCAGGTAATTCGTGGCTCTCATAAAATGGGAAGAGTGGAACATGGATTTTCCGGAGAGCAGGTCGGGGCTTCCCAACATTATGTGGACCTCGCCCTCAAAACCATGGAGCTGATTTATGTGGAACTTGATCCAGGCGATGCCCTCATCTTTCACAGCAACCTGCTCCATCGCTCCGAGGCAAACCTTTCAGATCAATCGCGCTGGTCGCTCATCTCCGTGTACAACAGAAGTTCCAATATTCCATACAACGAACCGTCCAACTCCAGCACCATGCCCATTGAAATAGTTCCGGACAATGCGTTGATGGAATGGAAAACAGAAAGCTCGCGTGCTTCTTCGAATTTTCTGGAAAAAGAAAAAGATAAAGCGCTTAAGTGAGGGCCGGGGGGTTACTGGGGTATTGAGGTATTTGGAATTGGGAATTAGGAATTGGGAATTAGGAATTGGGGGGAGAGCAGGTTTCTATGAAATCATTAATCCAGTAATCCTTTTAATCAATCCGTGAAATCCAATCTCAATCAGTGAAATCCGTGATAAAAATATTATGCTCAATACAATTTTAAAAACGTTTGTTCTTCTGGCCGTGGGTCTTAGTAGTCTTCCAGCAGAAGCACAAAAGCAATCTACTTACTGCAATCCAGTGAATATCGACTATGGTTATACGCCTATTCCTAATTTCAGTGAATGGGGAAGACACCGCGCCACAGCCGACCCTGTGATCGTAACCTATAAAGGAGACTATTATCTTTTTTCCACCAACCAGTGGGGTTACTGGTGGAGTCCTGATATGCTGAACTGGACTTTCATTTCAAAAAAATTTCTTCGTCCCTGGAATGAAGGCTATGATGAACTGTGTGCTCCGGCAATTGGCATCATTGGCGACACCATGCTCGTATTCGGTTCTACTTACACCAGAAATTTTACGATCTGGATGAGCACCAATCCAAAAGCAAACGAATGGAAACCACTGGTGGATTCTTTTGACATCGGTGGATGGGATCCTGCTTTTTTTACCGATGATGATGGAAGGTTCTACATGTACAACGGAAGCAGTAACCGATATCCCATTTATGGAATTGAATTGAACAGAAAGACCATGCAACCTTATGGCACCCGAAAGGAATTGTATTTTCTTGAGCCGTACAAATACGGTTGGCAAAGATTTGGCGAATACCTCGATGATACTTTTCTCGATCCTTTCATTGAAGGATCATGGATGACCAAACACCAGGGAAAATATTATTTACAATATGGTGCGCCAGGAACAGAGTTCAGTGGTTACGCTGATGGAGTGCTTGTGGGCGATTCTCCGCTGGGTCCCTTCACCCCGCAGTCAGATCCGCTTTCCTGGAAGGCCGGAGGCTTTGCCCGTGGAGCAGGCCATGGGGCTACCTTTCAGGATCTATGGAAAAACTACTGGCATGTATCTACAATCGCCATTGCTGTGAAAAATAATTTTGAAAGAAGGATTGGTATCTGGCCTGCAGGATTCGATAAGGACGGCGTGATGTACTGTAACACTGAGTTTGGGGACTATCCTCACTATCTTCCGAGTGGTGCCGCCGATCATTTGCAAAGCCTCTTTACAGGTTGGATGTTGTTGAATTATAATAAACCCGTACAGGTTTCATCCACGCTTGGAAATTATAGTGCAAACAATGCAGTGGATGAAAGCATCAAGACTTATTGGAGTGCAGCCACTGCCAATTCCGGAGAATGGATCCAGACTGATCTCGGAGCCTTGTCCACTGTTGATGCAATCCAGATCAACTATGCCGACCAGGATGCAGAGTTTTTGGGAAAGACCATCGGCAATTATCATCAGTACCGGGTCTATCATTCATTAGATGGAAAGAACTGGAAGCTGCTGGTAGATAAAAGCAAAAACAGGACTGATGTTCCCCACGACTATCTTGAATTAGCGCAGCCGGTACAATCAAGATTCATCAAACTCGAAAACATTCACATGCCTACCGGCAAATTTGCCATCAGCGGATTGAGGGTATTTGGGAAAGGTCTCGGCAATGTGCCACAACCGGTCAAAGATTTTATTGTACTGCGAACCGAAAAAGATAAACGAAGCGCGTGGATCAAATGGAAGTTTGCCGATGATGCCTATGGATACAATATCTATATGGGTACTGCTCCCGATAAATTGTATAATTGCATCATGCTCTATAATGTGAATGAATATTATTACAAGGGAATGGACAGGGATAAACCCTACTATTTCCAGATCGAAGCCCTAAATGAAAACGGAATATCGAAGCGAACAGATGTTGTGAAGGTAGATTAGGGGAGTTCGGAGTTTATAGTTCAAAGTTCAGAGTTCAAAGTCGGTGAACTACGGAGCAGTTGGTACTACAGGTTGGCGGGAGATTGCTTCGCTTCGCTCGCAATGACGTTTAAAGGTTTCGGAGGTTACTTTAATTCGAGTGCATGTCTTAAGCCATGAATTTGCCTTTAACTGTAATAGTTACTACTTGACTTTACAGACAGCGTCAGGCAAGTTTAAACTCGCCGTACAAGTTCTTAAATAACTATTTTTTTGGCAAAGCCCCTCCACGATATAAAAGGGGCTTGACAAGCAAATAGTTGATCCGACAGGATCAAGTCTTTGACATAAAGATTGTTTGTAGGATCAAATACCAGATTTTGCAGTTTATTAGTAGCAAGATGGCTCCTGAAATTATTTTATCATTAAGAAAATATTCAGACCTCTTTATTTTAATTTACACACTGTGATGATTCAAGCTCTGAACTCTGAACTATGAACTCCCGACTTTGAACTTTGAACTGTGAACTATGAACTCCTCACTCCGAACTCCCGACTCCGAACTCTCCCTCCTAACATTTAAAAAAAACCAATGATTAAAAAAATCTTCCTCTTCTGTTTGATCGGTCTCGCTTACCAATGCCAGGCGCAGTCAAAAGATGCAAAGATGAATTCCTTTGTATCCGGTTTGATGAGCAAAATGACGCTCGATGAAAAGCTGGGACAGCTGAATCTTCCCGGTGCCGGTGATATTACCACCGGACAGGCTTCGAGTTCAGACATTGCACAAAAGATCAGGGAAGGAAAAGTGGGCGGCTTGTTCAATATCAAATCCGTTCAGAAAATAAGAGAAGTGCAGAGGATTGCTGTCGAGAATAGCCGGCTCAAGATCCCGCTTATTTTTGGTATGGACGTGATACATGGATACCAGACTGCTTTCCCAATTCCTCTGGGGCTTGCCTGCACCTGGAACATGGACGCCGTAGAACATTCGGCACGCATTGCCGCTACTGAAGCGAGTGCGGATGGAATCTGCTGGACATTCTCGCCGATGGTAGATATAGCCCGCGACCCGCGCTGGGGGCGGATTGCAGAGGGAAGTGGTGAAGATCCTTATCTCGGTTCTGAAGTTGCAAAAGCAATGGTGCGAGGCTATCAGGGCAATGATCTTTCGAAGAACAATACCATCATGGCTTGTGTGAAACATTTTGCGCTGTATGGAGCTGCAGAAGCCGGACGTGATTACAACACCACCGACATGAGCCGGGTGAGAATGTACAACGAATATCTTCCTCCTTACAAAGCGGCAATCGATGCCGGGGCCGGAAGCGTAATGTCTTCCTTCAATGAAATTGACGGAATTCCAGCGTCTGCCAACAGATGGCTAATGACAGATCTGCTGAGAAAGCAATGGGGCTTCAAAGGATTTGTGGTGACTGACTACACGGCAATCAATGAAATGATTGAACATGGCCTGGGCGACCTTCAAACTGTTTCCTCGCTTGCACTCAAAGCAGATGTGGATATGGACATGGTGGGCGAAGGATTTCTCACGACGCTAAAAAAATCATTGAAGGAAGGGAAGGTCACACAAAAGGAAATTGATGATGCCTGCAGAAGAATTCTTGAAGCAAAATACAAGCTCGGACTTTTTGATGACCCTTATCGTTACTGCGATGAGAACCGTGCACAAACAGAAATTTATACTCCAGATAATCTGAGAGCAGCCAGAGAGATCGCTGCCGAAAGTTTTGTGCTGCTCAAGAACCAGGCAAATGTTCTTCCAATGCGAAAATCAGGAACGATTGCGCTCATTGGACCACTGGCCGATGCAAAGGAAAACATGCCGGGCACCTGGAGTGTGGCAACAGATTTCTCCAAGCCCATTTCGGTACTCGCTGGTTTGCAGAACGCAGTTGGCAACCGTGCGAAAATTATTTATGCAAAAGGTTCTAATATCGACGCAGATAGTTTGTTTGAAGAAAGGGCTACGATGTTTGGAAAATCGCTTCGTCGCGATAACCGTCCTCCCTCCGAAATGATTGCTGAAGCAGTGAATGCGGCTGGACAATCTGATGTTGTAGTGGCGGCACTTGGTGAAGCTTCAGAAATGAGCGGTGAGAGTTCCAGCCGTTCCCATATTGACATTCCGCAGACACAAATAGACTTGCTCCAGGCTTTGCTGAAAACCGGAAAGCCTGTAGTGCTTGTGTTGTTCACCGGCCGTCCTTTGGTATTGAAATGGGAAGATCAGAATGTTCCGGCTATTTTGGATGTTTGGTTTGGTGGATCTGAAACGGGAGATGCCATTGCAGATGTATTGTTTGGTGACGTGAACCCGTCGGGAAAACTAACCACCACTTTCCCTCAGGACCTGGGACAGGTTCCTATTTATTACAATCATAAAAACACAGGACGACCGCTTGCTGAAGGAAAATGGTTTCAGAAATTTCGTTCCAACTACCTCGATGTATCCAATGATCCACTCTATCCATTTGGATATGGATTAAGCTATACAAATTTCAACTATAGCGACATTCAGCTTTCCAGTAACACCCTGAACCGCGGTGGTTCAATCCGTGCGTCTGTTACAGTAACCAACACGGGAAACAGGGATGGAAAAGAAGTGGTGCAGCTTTATATCCGTGATCTTGTGGGAAGCATTACACGTCCGGTTAAAGAGCTCAAAGGTTTTCAAAAGATCTCACTCAAAGCTGGTGAATCAAGAACTGTCAGTTTCACGATCTCTGAAAACAATTTGAAGTTTTACAACAGTGACCTGAAACACGTTGCAGAACCAGGAGATTTTAAAGTCTTCATTGGCGGTAATAGTCGTGATGTGAAAGAAGCGGCATTTACCTTGAAGTAACAATGAGAGATCGAACCGCGCAGAAAGGGGAGCACACAGAGTTTTCGCAGAAAGGCCAGGTGTTTATTGCCTGCTGGTAGTCAGGTTTCTGGTTCGATTTCATAGAAAATGTCTTTACCCAATTCCTCTTCGGCCGCCGTAGCCTTGGCGTAGGTGGCAATTCCCATTTCCCTGGTAAAAAAATAACGGGCAACATCTGTTGCCCGTTTCATTCTTCACCATTCCAATCCCTACTGTTTTATGAGTTTGGTTGCCAGTTTTTTTCCTGCTCCTTCTATAGTTAATACGTAAACGCCGGAAGAAAGTTGCAGATTGTCCAGATGAACACGGAATCTTCGATCCTGCCCCACCTGCACCAGCTGCTGAAACACCAACATTCCCCTGGCATCCAGGAGGCTTAGCTCAATATTTCCTTTTAATTCTGTTCCAAACTGCAGGTCAATTGTGTTGTCTACGGGATTATTGAGGATGCTGAATAGTTGTTGTCCCTTCAGAGGATTTTTTATCAGGATGATCTTACTATAATTGAATTGTCCACCACCATCCACCTGCTTTAACCGGTAGTAATTATTTTCCTGGGCAATATCCCGGTCATGGAATGAATAAACCTTATTGGTATTGCTGTTTTGTGCTGCGGAAACGGTTCCGATTTTTTTGAAGGATTGTCCATCTGCTGAACGTTCCAGTTCAAAATTCCTGCTGTTTTGCTCCCAGGCTGTTGTCCACTGAAGCCACACATCATTGCTCTGTAAACTTCCACTAAAATCAACCAGCGAAACAGGAAGCGGTGCACTCGCAGGCACCGTAGTGCTGAATAACCCTCTGCCATGTGTGGCCGCAAGCAGCAATCTATCCGATGCCCTGTATCGAAGCATGTCCACTCTTGTATTCGCAAAATTATTGTTGGTCGGCTGCCAGTCAACTGCGGCTGCGCCAAGGTTGTCTGTTGACCAGATGCCTTTCTCCGTTGCCAGTATGGCCCATTTGCTGCTTCGTGGATCAAACATTGCCCAGCGCACAGGCATGTCGGGAAGATTGCCTTCTACCGACTGCCATGTTGGTGTTGCAGCAGTAGCGTTTTTCGATTCATACACACTCACTACTCCGTAATTAAAATAACTAACCAGCATATGCCCTTCATCGCTTGGATCGATTGCAATACAGGAAACAGATTGACCTGGTGTAGCAGACCGGATGATTTTTGTGGTGATGCTGCTTCCATCTGCTCCGTCTACGCGCACTACCGAACCATTGTCCAATCCAAAATAAACCCGGTTCGCTGTATGCGGTGATATTCGGACATGGGTAATGCGTGCAAAGGAAAAATCAGAAACCGAAACAGTACTTGGGGATCCCGTTGGAACATTTGTCCAGCGAAAATAATCTCCTGCCGGTGCACCCGCATAAAGAATATCATTGGCGTTATCGTAATCAGAGGGATTAATAAAGGAACCATTTGTACTCCAGAAATAGTCTGTAAAACTTCCTCCGCCGTCCGAAGAAAAGAAATAGTTGTTCATCACATAAGAAGTAATTTGTCGCGAAGCATCGTCCTGGTCGATGAAGCAGAATCCTCCGTCACCTCCGCTGGCTTCGGTGGTGCTGTTCATTCCTGAAGAATTAAATTTTAGTGTGCCATTATCCTGGGCTCCCGCAAGAAAATAATTGGTGCTTGAAGGATGAATGGCACAGGAATAAAACTGTGTTACATTATAGCTCTTATTCCTGTCTGTAAATGAACTCCCGCGATTAGCGGTTCTAAAAATTCCGCCATCGCAGGAAATGAGCAGGTCTTGCGCCGGTCCGGGGAAAGTATAATTAGGACGGAAAAGGATTTCGTGAATGTCCGCATGCACATAGGGCACACCACAATATCCGTTGGCCCAGGAAGAAAGTTGCGTCCAATGCGCGCCTCCATCATCCGACCGGTACAGATCAATTCCACCAACGAATAGTGTATTGCTGTTTGATACCGTAGGATCAATTGCAGCTATCACATCATAGTCACCTTGTCCGCCAAGAAAATCAGTGGTTGTATTTCCAAGGCTGCACCTTGGAGGATTTGCTTTTGTTACCCATGAAGTGATCACGTTGGAAGGAACATCGTCGGCAACATCATTCCTGATGATTTTTTCAATGGCTACAGAATCACCAGCTCCAAAATTTTGGGTCACCAGCGCATACATTTGCCAGTAAGCATTGGGATTACAGGCGATCTCGATTCTTCCTTCACTGCCTGTAGCATTATAGATCGCGTCCCAGGTTTTGCCTCCATCACTCGATCGATAAATGCCGCCTCCTCCGGTGTGGATTCCCATCGTTGCGAAAATATAATTGTAGATAAATTCAAGATCTGCTCCTTCATTGGTACCCCCTCCACCCACTCCTGCTCCAAGAACCTTGGTCCAGGTTGCACCACCATCTGTAGATCTCTGAATGCCTCCCCTTCTGGTCGTGGCCACCACAGCCGGACCAACGCCACAACAAATCACTTTAATGTCCTGCACCGAATAAAAATTCGGATTATCCCTTGTAGAGGGCAAGAGTGTCCAGGTATTACCGCCGTCTATGGTTTTATAAATTCCGTTACCTCTGATGGAATCTCCGTTGTACCAGCCTTCTCCCGTACCCGCATACATGATGGCCCCACTGTCTGTAAATGGATGTTGTGATATGCAAGTGATCGCAAGATTATCAAGGGCGTCGTTCACTTTGGTCCAGGCCACTGGAGTAGCCGTGATGTCGTTTGTCGTCCACAGGCCTCCACCTACTCCGCCTGCCCAAACTTTTTTATAGTCGGGACCAAAGCGGTTATCGAACAGTATGGCTCTTGTTCTGCCGCCCACATTATCAGGTCCTCTTTCTGTCCAGTTGATTCCCGGCACTGCTGCTTCCATCCTTGCTGATTTTTGCAGGGCGAAGCGCCTTAATTGTTCGGCGCGCGCCTGTTCCAATCGGCCCAGGGGCACGGTGCCTGTGGCCGGATCTTTTGTTTGGTCAATCTCCTGTTGTAGAATTCCACCGGGAACATTATATTCTGCGATTTCGCCGGTGATGCGCTTTACTTCCCTGATATGGAATTTTTGCAAGGAAGGAGAGAACAGAGGAAGAAAAAAGCAACAAAAAAGAACAGCAAGCATGCTGCCCGGAGACACGTACAATTTCCTCATAACAATCAGTTTAATGGTGAGCTTAATTGTCTTACTGAATAAATTGTACGGTCAATATATTTTTCGGGGGAGGATAAAATTACGATTTCGGTTTAATACCGTAGAAATTATTAGGCAATCGAGATTTGGTGAACATAGACTCATTGTTAGAATTGATACCTACGAAATGGCAACGTCGACTCAATCCTCAATATCTGTGAAGTGTAAAGTTATTTTTCGGCTAGGGATAGGTGTGGGTAAGGTCAATATTTTTGTTCTTTGAATGCTCGGCAACGAGCGAATACTTTTATTAGTGTTCCTCAGACTTGCTTAAAGAGATTTATTTTAAGCGGCCCTCCCTCACTTTGAAGCGGTTTATTTAAGGCAGCCATTCTTTACTGATGATTCTTTGGATGGATTTTTTGTTGACTAACAGTCTTTACTCGTTGGTTTTTTCCTTTCTACTTTTTCTCTTGAAAGAAAAAGTAGAGCAAAAAGTTCAAGGAGGGCCCCCGCCTCCGCCGGGGCTTGATTAGTCTTTTAATTCGAAGAGGGCCAGTAAACCGAATCCAGGTGGTAAAATAGCGGAGAAGCCATAAGCGGGTTTTGCTTACATCTGAAGAAGTTGGCTAGAGCTAGGACTGAGAAATATTGTAAGTACTAATATTGACATTAATAGTGTACCAAAAAACCTATTTTATTAAAGAACAACATTCGGGCAAATAAGAAAAGACTTTTAAAATCATCACAACTATTTTACTGCATTGATTCACTTTATTGAACTCTTCGAAATACTGGTGCTCGCTTCGCTTGCAGGAGATTGCCGCGCTGCGCTCGCAATGACGCCTAACCTACGATGCTCACTACAGGTTTCAACCTTGCCTTATAATTGGAGTGTGTTACTTTATAATTTGAAGGTGTTACTTACGCAATAACTTAA
>JBJMLU010000249.1:0-19821 GCA_045805145.1 Flavisolibacter sp.
ATTCGAGCGGATTGCCTACGCCTTCGCTAAAGCTTCAGCGATACGCGGACGGGGTACGGTGACGCTTCGCTCGCAATGAAGCCTAAACTACGATGCTCCCTACAGGTTTCAACCTGCCTTATCATTTGAGCGTGTTACTTACGCAATAACCTGAGAGGCATAATAGAAACAGTAATGCATTTTTGATTTAACGTCATTGCGAGCGCAGCGTCACCGTACGCCGTAGCTCTAGCGAAGGCGTAGGCAATCCCCTCGAATTATAAATGGCTTACCACGATTGTAACTATAAAATCATTGCCTCAGCCGTAGAATACAAATGAAGAAAGGCTAACAGCTCGCAGCTTCTCTTTAGCAATCCCCTGCCAACCTGTAGTACTAACCGCCTCTTAGTTCACCGACTCCGAACTCCCAGACTCCGAACTCAGAACTGCTATTTTTCAGGATGGTGCAGGATGACGAATCTGGAATAAAAGCTGTATTTTAAACGTCACCAAACAAACGCTGCTGTATGAAGAAAACTTTTACTGCACTCTGCAGAAATATGGGAGCATCCATGTTTCTGCTGTTGATCTCCCTCTCTTCATTTTCTCAAAACAATTTTAAAGTAGTCGGCATCGTAAAAGACGAATCAGGGAGACCTGTTGATGCTGCCACTATTGGCGTTAAAGGAACCAATACAGCTACCGCTACAAAAGCCGACGGAAGTTTTGAGATAACTGCCCCCAGCGGGAAAGCCACATTGGTCATCAGCCATGTTGGTTTTACTCAGTTCGAGTATCCACTTGAGGGTCAATCAACCGTCACGATCACGGTCACAAACAGCTCCGGTTCACTGGAAGATATCGTGGTGATTGGTTATGGAACCGTAAAAAAGCGTGATGTAACAGGGGCCGTTGCGCGAATCGATCAAAAAGATATCAGGTCTAGGCCCGTGGATAATGCCATCCAGGCATTGCAAGGGAAAGTAGCGGGTGTAGATGTTTCCTCCAATGAACGCCCGGGTACTCTTCCAACCATTGCCATCCGCGGCGTACGATCGCTGACTGCTTCCAATTCGCCCTTATTTGTTGTTGATGGAATTCCATTAATAACAGGTAGTATCGATAATATTAATCCGGGGGATATTGAATCGATCGATATCCTTAAAGATGCATCTGCAACTGCTATTTACGGATCACGCGGTGCCAATGGGGTTGTGATTGTAACAACCAAGCAGGGAAAAGCAGGCAAGGCAACATTAAGCATTAATAGTTCCGTTACTCTGGACAATTTAGTGGACAATGAAGAGATGTTTAACGCAAGTGACTTCATCACTTTTCGTCGTTGGGCATATTATTATGCAGGATTAAATCCAACTACCGGTATCAGCACTTATCCCCGGGGCGACCAACCGGATATTGCACATGACAGAACTTATTTTAACGCAACCGGTGATCCTTCAGCATGGGCCAATATTGCCAAGGGTTGGGCTACAGGAACCTGGGACGGCTCTAAAGTTGCTACTACAGATTGGCGCGGTATGGTGACGCAACAATCATTTACTTCCGACAATCTCTTTAGTGTAAGTGGTGGATCAGACAAAGTAAAAGCGTATGGCTCTTTTGGTTATTTGAATAACACGGGAACCATTAAAGGACAATCATACGAAAGATATACAGCAAAAGCTGCTGTGGATTTTACGGCTACCAACTGGCTTTCTTTTGGGAACAATATCAACATTTCTTATGGTAAACAGGAATATGGCCAATCAACAGTTTCGGTTGCTACCATTGGTACACCCGCTGGTGGCTTATATGAATCTGCACGATCATTATTCCCCTACGCCGTGCCTTACGATTCTGCAGGAAATAGAATTTTGTTTCCCGGCGGCGATAATTCGTTCAAGAACATCGTTGACGAATGGAAATATAATATAGATGAAAGATCAACCCTGAGAGCTTTTGGAAGTTTGTATGCACAGATAAATGCCGGTTCAATTATCCCCGCATTGAAAGGATTAAGATATCGTATGAATTTTGGTCCCGACTTTTCCTATTACCGTGATGGAGTTTATATTGATGCCAACTCGGTGTCGAATGGTGGAAGCACCAGCTATGCTTCGCTTGCCAATTCCCAAACATTTTCCTACACACTGGACAATTTGCTCTATTACGACAAAAGCATCGGTGCTCATAGTTTTGGTATCACCTTATTACAAAGTCAAACGGCCTATAAACAGGAGACAAGCAGCATAACTGGTAACGGTATTCCTTTGTCCTCTCAGTTATGGCATGCTTTAACCAGCGGTACTGTAACCGGTGCACTCAGTACAAAATCCGACCTGATTGAACAACAACTTCTGTCCTACATGGCCAGACTGAACTATAGCTTTAGGGATAAATATTTGCTTACGGTTTCGGCACGTGAGGATGGTTCTTCGGTACTGGCAGAAGGACATAAATATGACTGGTTTCCCTCTGCGGCGCTGGCCTGGAGAATCAGCAAGGAAAAGTTCATGAATGTAGGATGGATCAACGATTTAAAATTGAGGATTGGCGCTGGTGTTACCGGGAACTCCGCGATACCTCCATATTTCACACAAGGTGGTGTAGTCGCTTTATTTTATCCTTTTTCATCTACCAACACCGCGGGTTCAATTCCAAATTCGGTATTGGCCAACCAGGAACTGGGATGGGAAAAAACAACTCAATACAACATTGGAGTTGACTTCCAATTATTCAAGGCAAGGGTTTTCGGAAGTGTAGATGTGTACACTTCAAAAACTACACATTTATTGATGAAACAACTCTTACCAACGGTCACCGGTTATACGGCTACTTATGCTAACGTAGGTGAGACAGCTAATAATGGTTTGGATATCAGTTTAACAACTGTGAATATCAAGCATCGTGATTTATCATGGGTGACCACCGTAAATGCATCCTGGCAAAAAGAGCATGTTGCACAATTGCCAAATGGAAATGATATCGTCAATGGCTGGTTTATTGGTTATCCAATTGGTTTGCTCTACGGATATAAAGCGTTGGGATTATGGCAATCATCGGATAAAGCTGCCATGCAGGCGATGAACGCTAATGGCAATGCATTTACCGTTGGCAGTGTAAGGGTTGCAGACCTGAACGGCGACAACAAAATTGACCCTAACAATGACCGTGAGATCATTGGATGGACAAGACCCCGCTGGATTGTGGGTATGACAAATACAGTGAATTATAAAGACTGGGATCTGTCTATCTTCCTGTACGGACGATTCAATTATTTATATAATACCGGTGGTGAGGGTCAGGCAGCACGTGGTGTTCAAAGAACGATCAATTATTACACGGAGAATAATACGAATGCCGAATATCAAAAGCCGATATTCAATTCTGGAAACGCACCGGTGGATCCATATTTTACTGCATTGGGCTACAAGCCAGCTTCCTTTATCAAAGTACGGAACATTTCATTGGGATATAATCTAAACAAAACATTGGCGGTGAAAGGGATATCGAACCTGAAACTCTATGTGCAGGTACAAAACCCGGGAATGTTATACTCTCAAATTAAGTATCTCGATATGGATGTAGTGGGTCCAACCTGGAACAGAGGCTTTACATTCGGAATCAATGCATCATTTTAACATTAATAAACCTGAACTATATGTATAGGCAGAAAAACTTTTTAAAACTTATTTTTTTTACGGCAGTGATTTTCTGTGCTCCGTCCTGCAAAAAAAGTTTCTTGAATGAAACGCTTAAAACTGCACGAAGCACTGAATTTTACAAAACAGATGCCGGAATACTGCAACTGGCTGTGGGCACTTATTACCAGGTTTTTAATGTTCCGGAAAACGGGGAATGGTATTATGCGGCTACAAATTATGGAACCGATGAATTCCATATAGGTGGTGACCCCTCCAATTCACCATGGAACAACTATGATCCAACTTTTAATTCAGTAATCACTACGGCCACAGGTAATCTCGCCGGAGCCAATCTTCAGTGGGATGCTTTATATATTGGTATTGGTGACGCCAACCTGTTAATCCAGAACGCTACAAATAGTGCATCCACTTCAGATGCCATTAAAAAAGTTGCTTTAGGAGAAGGATATTTTATGCGTGCGTACAACTATTTGAGGCTGGTGTCGCAATATGGTGGTGTTCCTTTACAACTTACGCCCGTTTCAACGGTAAAACTGGATTTTACAAGAGCAGATCCCAAAGACGTGTATGCACAAATTATTTCAGACCTTGGTAAAGCAAAAGACCTGTTGCCAACTTCCGGGGGTCCTACGCATATTACAAAAGATGCGGCACTGCATTATTTGGCGAAAGCGTTTTTATTCAGATCAAGTGAAATCAACAGTTCCTGGAATTCTTCTTTTGTTGCAGCTGATTTACCGCAGGTAGTTCAATTATGTGACCAGGTGATAGCAAATCATCCCCTGGCTTCCAATTTTGCCAACCTGTGGAATTTCACAAGCGTAAATTCGGCCAATGAATTTCTGCCGGAACTTATACTGTCGGCTCAATTTACCAATGACGTCAACACAAATCTCAGTAATGGTAACACACAACATTTATATTTCGTTTCAAGATATGACGTGCAGGACCAGATGGCGCGTGATTTAACAGGCGACAGGCCATTTAGCAGGCTGGCGACTACTTATTACATGTATCGCCTGTACGACTTGGTCAATGATTCCAGGTTCTGGAAATCCTTTCGAACCAAGAGTGCATTAAATGGGGCATCGCCGGTTGCTCCAAATGTAAAAGGTGATCTGGGAATTATGTTTGTGATCAATCAACCGGGTGACACCAGGTTTCCATTATCGAAAATTTGTAAAACTACTTCGGGGGCGAATCTTGTAAAAGATCTCAATGGTACCGGAAGAAATATACCAACCACCTATGTAGCCTATCCAAATGGCAGAACTACAGATGGCGCATTGAATACCGACCTCACAACAGCAGGTCAGAGTTACCCGTCTTTAAGTAAACATATGGACGGCTCAAGAAATTCTTTGAATGATGTTGTTGGTCACAGGGATTTTATTTTGGCCCGTTCGGCGGAGACTTATCTAATGGCTGCTGAAGCAAAAATCAGATTGGCCAAGCTTGGAACAGGTGCTTATACCGATGCCTTGCCTTATATCAATGCGGTTCGCTTGCGTGCACAGTATGCAGGTGGAGAAAATAGGGCTGGCTACTATGATGGTGGTAATACCTTACAATCTGCATCACTTCAAACTCCGGGGGTTGGCAATTCGTTTTATCCGGGCAATTCCTATTACGAATCAAATAACATTCCGGTTACTACTGCTGCCGCTGCGAGTTTAGCTATTTCCAGCATTGGTACTTTGCCTGTGCAAGATGAATTTATTATCAGCACTTTGGGTTTGTCCGATCCATATGACAGGATGTTATGCCTGGTCTTGAATGAACGTTCCCGTGAATTGTGTGGAGAATATAAACGTTGGGAAGATTTGGCAAGAACGCAAACACTGGTGTCAAGAGTCAAGGCATTTAATGTTGATGGCGCGGCCAATGTTGCAGCCAAACATAACCTGCGCCCCATTCCGCAAACCTTTTTGGACGGAATCCAGTCAGGCGGAAGTGTATTGACGCCATCCCAAAAGGCGGCGATGCAAAACCCGGGCTATTGAGTAAGGGATCAATCATTGATACAATCAGTTGATAAATGAAAAAAGCTCCTGTTTTATTCAGGAGCTTTTTTCATTTGCCTCATGGCAGGCCCAGGATTAAAATATTGTTTTGACCCTTCTGAGGAAAGCAGCTTTCATAGTATCTAATCTTCCATCTTTCGTTCAGAGAGATGGAAACGAGCAAGGGCAATGGTGCAACAGCCCTTGCTCGTTTTAAAAACAACCTATTGAGCCAATTTCGACAAGGTTATATGAGCATTTTCATTTGGATTGATGCTGTCGATGTAAATAGTGGTCAAGGTCTTTTTGCTGATGAAATAATTTTCATTCAGGCTGGTCAAGGGAAGGCTTGTTCCAATGGTCATTGTAAAACCGTAAGGGCTGCTGCCATAAATTGGAATACCGTAATAAAATACAGCATCCTGGTAGTGCCATAAGCCTGTTGTCTGGCTTCCGTTGTCATCGGCGACCATACTGCCATCCGTGTTGAACGTAAAAATATAACTGGCAAATTGCGAAGCCAGGTTGTCATTTCCCTGGACAAAGGAAGTGAGTTTCCACTGGCCGGTGGTGATGATATCTCCTACAGGAAGTAAGGAAGTTGTCGTGTCGGTTGGTGCAAGCGAAGGACTGGATGGTGTAACAGTAACCCCGCCGCCACCGTTATGGCCACCACCACTGGTGCCTCCGCCGCCGGTACTTTTGCTCGAAAGACCTGTGGCGAAGGTGGAATCGGAGGTGCCGGGATGCGCGTCATTAATGATTCCGGTTTTCTCACAGCTTTGTAGGGCAAGGGATCCAGCGCTCATAAGGAGGAAGAATACGGAAGCGAATTTGCTTTTCATGTAAGTTTTTGTTTTTAATGTGATGAATAATTGAATGATAAATAGTAAACACCATCACTAAAAACATAACCGGTAAAAAAAAATATTTTTAAAATGGTTAAACAGGTTTACATATAAGCCGGATTGTCGAAGGCAGGCCTGAAAAAAGGAGCTGAAGATTCACGTAGGCGAGATGACAATATGAAATGGCGAGATCAGATGGATTGGAAACAGGATTCCGTTTTTAGAAATCCTAGGGTTGATTCGTAAATTGAGGTGTTATGTGCCATTTTAAGTAGATGTTCAATTATGCATAGAATAACATTAGCAATATTTCTTGTAACAACTTTTTTGACAAGTTGTGGACAGACGACCAATTCGGGATACGGGAAATTTGCTAACAATCCAAACGATAGCACAAAGGACATTGCAGTTGGATTGAACTTACCCAAAGAATCTGCAGGTATTGACAGCATCGCTTCTACATTGATTTCAGTGTTCGATCACGCCGACATTGTAGCTTTGGGCGAGTCGCATGGTCACTTTACAATGGATTTGAATTTGTGGATAACTATGATTCGTAATCCCTCTTTTAGGAAGAAAGTAAGGTCTATCGTGATAGAGTTTGGCAGTACGACGGAGCAGTCAACACTTGATCGCTACATTCGAGGGGAGAACATATCAAAAGCACAGTTAGAACAAGTCTGGAAAACAACAACTCAAGCTCCCAACGGGGTTTGGGATAGCCCGATTTACATGGAATTCTTTGCAGCCACCCGTGAGGTGAATTCAAAACTGCCAGCTGATTCACAGATTCGAGTTTTGGGTGGTGACCCCGGTCCCGGTGATAATCGTAGTCGTGAAGTCGCAGCTGTCTCTGTTTTGAAGGAGCAAGTGCTTGAAAAACGAGACAAAGCCTTGGTTATTTATGGCGCCTCTCACTTCTATCGAACATTTCCACAGGAATATCTTTCCAGCATGGGTGATGACATAGGACTTGTGAGGAGACTGGAAAGAGAGTACCCCAGTAGAACTTTCGTAGTGATCCCTATTGGTCGCCTTAATCGTCCGTCAGCTGTTAAAAAAGAGGATTTAGCTCCCGACTTTCAAAAATTCGACACTGCTTTAAAAACGCAGCTTCATCCCGTAATGATATCTCTTCAACGATTGCCTTTTCGTGATTTCACTGCAGAGGAGTTTCTTGGTCGAACTCTAACAACATGCCGTGGCGCAAATGGCTGTGTAAGCGTATTCAAAGGAAGTCCTATTACTCTGAGCGAAATGGCTGATGCTTGCATTTATATTGGCGGGCAAGAGAAAGACGGGAATTAAAGACCTGCACATAACATTGGGAGTCTATTTTATTGTTGCTGATTATGCTGACAGTTTTCTTTTCCGAACAAAACGGCTTATCGGTTGACAATTATATCTCAAAACAAAAAAAATGGCACATACATTGGTATTGGCAATATGGCGGAGCGACGAGTATATTCTCAGATTTTTATTCGCTATTTGGCTTCAGTTTCGGCAGACGAATAACGCCGAGCAATAGAACAAACAATGAAATTTTAATTATAAGTTTAGCGGTACCGCGCTGACGAAACACAGAATGCCGCCACATCGCCAATGCCCAACGTTGGCAGAAATTTGTAAATTCCCTTAAAAGGAAGGAAATGAAAAATGCAACCATTCTTACCTGCTTTCTTTTTATATCCTTTGTTGCACCCGGTCAGCAAAAAGCATTAGAAATAAACAAGCAGCACAGCAACATTCACTTAACCAGGAGTGATGTTCTGGAATTTCCCCTTAATTTATCCAAAAATGGGATTTATCAGTTTTCCATCTTGCAACAAGGCATAGCCGTCCATTACCAGCTACTGGCCTCAGACGACAAAATGGTGTACGAAAGCAATTACCCGGACGACATTGTTGGCTATGAGAAATTTGAATATGTACCAATGTTCTCAGGTTCATACAAATTACAAATCAAGCGATTTGATGACCCGGAAAATCCCGATTCGGGCCGTATCAGCATCTTTATCAAAAGCCTTAGTAAAGCTGAAATTGCACTTCGCAATAAAATCAAGCGAGACTTAGAACCAGAAAATAAAAAGAATGTTCTTACCCTTGACATTGACCACTTCTGGGAAGCCTTCGACAATTTAAAAAGCTGCAAAACTTTTTCTGATAGTGCTTATACTTTTCAAAAATTATATCTGGACAGGGCAACCGATGGTTTATTGGACTTTATTCAGGCCAGAGAGCTAACTGCAGAGAAATTTGTAGAAGCCGTTTCTAAATATGCAGCCTTCTACAAGGCTGTTCGTCCCAATACTTACCAGGCGAAGAAAGCAGAACCGGTAATTGAACAGGTGTTTACCCGGTTCAAAGAAATATATCCCAACTTCAAGCCTTTTAAGGTTTGTTTTGCTATTGGTATTAAAAACACTGGCGGCACGACATCAAGTGATTATGTTCTGATTGGAACAGAAGTCACTACTGCAATAGAGGGAACCACATCTCCAACGGACGAAGAAATCATTCTAAGGATCAAAGGGATTGTGGCACATGAATGCGTACATACACAACAAAAGCCTAATGCAGACCCTCAGGCCATCAAGTGCAAGCTATTGTATCAATCGCTCAGAGAAGGGTCTTGTGATTTCATCGGACAACTGGTAAGCGGAAACATAAACAAGAAGGAGACAAACGGAAGTCAGCATGAAGGTGAGCTTTGGACGCAGTTTAAAAACGAGTTGTGCAATGAAAACATTGGCAACTGGCTCTATAATGGTTTTATGGCAAAGGACAAACCGGCGGATTTAGGATATTATATAGGGTACAAAATAGCCGAGTCGTACTATGACAACGCACCCAACAAAAATCAGGCGATTGTGGACATTATTGAAATGGATAATCCCATTGAGTTTTTGGAAAAAAGTAGATACGACCAAAAACCAAAGAAATAAACTTCTGCCAGCATAGTATTGCTAAAAGCACGTTTGAAAGAATGGTATTAGGCTGAGGGCTAAATTGTAAACAACATAACTTTATTTAGCTGCAGAAATGCCAGGTCCCTGCCTTCGGCAATACCTGAGACGTTAGCACCAATTCTAACTCATACTCCGTAAAACTCACTATGACACCAGCAGAAAGAAAATCGCGGATCGAAAATCTCTTGACATCTTTAAACATACCTTACATCGGCCATCTGCCACTTATCGAAGAAAGTGAGGCAAGAGTTCGAACACCTCAAGAAATTGCCAATAGAATTTGTGTTTTGATGTATTTATACTACGTTTCTAAAAAACCACAAGACCGAAACAACCTAATTGTATTCTTGAAAGAGCAAAAACTTTGGGAAGCTGTTTCAAGCCACGAAAAAGAATTATTTACAATAGACGTTTCAGGTCAGGAACAAATCAAAATTTCATGGCGAACAGAAGCAATTTGGTTGCTCTTATGGGCCATCAATAAAGTGGATAAATTAGAATTACCGGTTGACCGAGTAAGCATTTCTGAAATCTTTGAACGAATTCCAGGGTTTATGGAGGACACAAAAGAATTTGTACAAACTGCTACGGGTAGAACAACTCCTGAAATTCTTGATGTAGCAGATTTAACTCATAGACTTCATTGGGCAACACAACACACAGAATTAAATGGTCCACTAGCATTAAACCTCAACTCAAATATTGTCCAGGAACGACATCACGCTATAAATTGGGCGATATATTATGCAGACAACTGGGATGAAATTACAACGGACAGCTGAAAAACCGGTTCTAAGATGGTTTTCTGCAATCGGGGTGGTGAACGAGTGCTGAACAAAGTAGTCCTATTCAACTTTAATACTAAATTTAAGCTGACGGAACATGGACTTCCCCTACTGCAGAAATACCCTGTACGTTAGTCGCAATAGTCAATCGCACGCATGGTAATTAGAAAGGTTATTATTTTAAAGATGGTATCGATTTGCCTAATAGCTCTTACTGTGTATCTTTTTGCTGGAAATATGGGGAAATACTTTGAATGGCAGGAGTTGAAAAGCCCTCTATTTTCAGAGGATTTTATCAAACAACGATCAGATTTTCATTTGCATATTGCTATTGCTCTGATCTTGTCTCTCGCAGCTTCTGTTCTTTTTCATAAATTTAGGATGTATATTTTAGCAATAGGCTTATCACTATTTGCACTTCTTTTAATTAATTATTTTCCACAATTATTTGAGTGATTTCCTTGCTGCTAACATAGGCATTGTAAGCCTGCGTCGTTTAAGGCAAAATGTTATCTTAGGCCTACCGTTTCGCAAAGCCTTTCGCGTTAGCCGCAACTGTTATTTCATGAGAAGGCAATTCATCATAGCATTTTTTGTCGCCCTTGGACTTGGCTTGGTTCTATTGAATCCCTGGCTATTTGCTTTTTATCTTCTTTTTTTTGGCCTTCGTGACAATAATAGTCCTGATTACTATTGTCTATTCTTTAATAAAACGGACAAAAGTTTGGAAAGCAGCATTGCTCTGGTTGGCAGTTGGCTATGTAGGTGCTATAGCTTCATATAGTATTCAAGACTACATCAGTTTTCAACTTGAAAAAAATCGTAATCATATTATAACAGCCCTGTATCACTATCGCGACAAACATGGTCAGTTTCCATCTACTATACAAAAACTATTAAGTGACGTTCCCTCTATAAGAGCAAACTATGTTTCCGATACCGGTTTACAAAACTTTACACTTTATACCACAGACTTTTACGGTATGCCCTGGATTTTCTCATCCAAAGACAGTACTTGGACAAGATAGATGCGGTTGACAGGGGTTTGGCAAAAGCAGGGAGAAAGAACAAAGGCTAAACTTTATATCTTTATTGAACTTCGGTAAAGGTGTAGGCAGAGGTAATTCTATTTCCCTGCCTTCGCCAAGCCGTTAAACGTTGGGCGCAATTATTAAAACCAAACTACTAACAAATGGCATGGAATAAATACTATATAGTAGTAACTAACCGACAGGATGCGACACCAATTGAAACCTTGACGAAACTTAATTTGTCGGGCTATCGACCAGCCGGAGAAGCAAATTTTCTTCAGACCAATAAGTCGGATGATTTATTTATTGGCACTTACAAAGACAAATTGGTAGTTGCAAACCCGGACTTGACCTATGGCTTCTTTGCCATCGAACCTTCGGATGTGGAAAAGAGGTTCGTTACGGCTTTTCCGGCTTCTGAAATCGCTGCACTTGCAGAGAATAGCACAGTTGGAGAATTTGGTTACACAATCATTAACAAGGGACAGCGCATCAGAGTGAAGCATGGTTGCGATGGAGAAATTTATACAGACATTGGTGAGCCATTAACAGAAGAACAAGCAATCTTAGCTGGACACATTTTTGATCCGGAAGAACTTAATGAAATGCGTGAGGACATGGACGAAGACGAAGTTCAGAATATGGTTGCATTTGAAGCAAGCTGGCGGACACCCGGCGAAATTTCAAAAAGGTATTTTGGAGAACGCATTGACAACTTAGACTCGAATGCTATTAAGTTCATCCGATACAAAAAAGCATAACTGCGCTCAGCCATCTGTTTGGCGCAAGCAGGGCTGAGGAACAAAGGCTAAACTTTATATCTTTATTGGGCTTCGGTAGAGCACGGACTACAATTAGTATTTAAAGACGGGAAAACATTAACAAGAGCAAGTTGACACACCGGACACTTCACCGAATAAAAAGCCTGCTGCTTACATTACATTGGCGCATATGGCGGCGTGACGAATAAATCATCAGCAGCAAATCTTTTATCATCACCTGTCCGGTCAGACCGAATTCTAGTGAGCATTTGAATAAAATTTAGCATTAGAACACAGAATACCGCTACATCGCCAATGCTTTAACGTTGTGCGTACTTTGGCAAAAGCCACTGGAAAAATGTGACTTGACAAAATCAATTGAGGTATTAATTTGACAATAATTGAATTTTCAAATATGAAAAAAGAATTTATGCTTTATATCCGCAATGCAGGAGATGCCAAGGCCGCATTGACAGCTGTCGAACATTTGACGTTCATAAAGAAATGTGAAGTATATATTGGGCGACTAAAAGCAGAAGGAAAACTAATTGCAGCCCAACCCATAGTTCGTGAGGGGTTTATTATTTCAAAAAATGCGGGCAGCTGGACAAATATTTCAATTGACCCAACCAAAGAAGTACAAGTGGGATATTATCATATTAGAGCAGGAGACATTGACGAAGCAATTTCAATAGCTCAGGAGAATCCAGAATTTGAGTTCGTGCCATCTGCAAGTATTGAGGTAAGGCCCATAAAAATGAAAGAAGAACAAACCGACTTTGTTTACCCAAATGGCTGATGGAAAAACGAACGAACAACAATGCATTACCAAAGTTGGGGCAAGACGTGGAGACTTCGCCTTTGGTTCACTATCAGCTTTAGTTTTGGGCTTGCCTCTTTCCAGGAAACTCTTTGGGAATTTCATCATCACATTTCTATTCGTCATGGTCGCTGGTCAGACTTTTTCAAATATCCCAACATCATCAATGCATACGGTTGTATGCGATTTTTATGAGACTTCTTTTACTTACATCTTCCATTCTGATTTTTACTGTTTGTAGTGGACAGAAAAGCATATCCCCAAAACTGAAGCGCAGCTTTTCCGGACAGACAAAAGACACTTTAGTTCTAAATCATCAACGGCTCGTTCGGACGCTGAGAGACAATAAGCTTCAAAGCCTGGTGATGCTCTCAGGCGACACCATCTTGAGAGATGCTGGCTACTATTCAGAAGTTGAGTTCATCGACATCAATGCTGATGGGTATAAAGACATTCGGGCTTTTGTTGTGAGCAATACGCCAAACCAATGTGAGAACTACCTCTTTGACAAAAAGAAAAAGACTTTTCGATTTCTTAAGAATTGTGACTTAGACATCCGACTTATAAAAGGAACAAACTATTATTACTCATACAACAGAATAGGTTGTGCAGGCATGAACTGGGAAAGCTATTTGAGCAGGATTGAGAACTTTAAATTAGTACCAGCAGGATGCATTTACGGACAAGGTTGCAACTTTGACGTTAAAAACAATCCACAGACGATTGAGATTTACAAGATCATAAATCCGGACGAAGAGACTAAAATCTTACTTAAGAAACTGCCATATATGAAACACATTCCAAAACCTGAAGACAAGCGGAATTTTATTGAGGCCTACTGGCGAAAAAATTGGCAGACATTCAAAAGTTAAAACCGCATGCAACAGTGGTTTGCTGCAATACTGGCTGACGAATTAAACTTCAACAATAAATTGCTATTTTGCTAAAAAACAAAGGCTAGCTGACGTACATGGAATGCCTGACTGGCAACAAGCCGATAAGCGTTATGCGCAACAAATACCTACAACCAGAACATGACAATAAGAGACTTATTCAACATCATCCTGAAAATTCTTGGAATATTCTTTATCAAAGACATTTTGGCGGCAATTCCGCAATTGCTTTCAGTCAGTCTTTACTTGACAAAACCAGAGGTGTCTGGAGCAGTTTTCACGCTGGTGGCCACGCTACTCATGCTGCTCATTTACATTTTGATTTCTTATTACCTTGTTTTCAAGACCAGCGGTATAATTGACAAACTAAAACTTGACCATGGTTTTGACCAGGACACAATTCCCTTGAACATTCATCGATCAACTGTCTTGAGCATTTCAATTATTGTTATCGGTGGACTAATGGTTGCAGACGAAATACCAAACCTTTGCCGACAGCTGTTTGTCTACTTTGAAGAGAAAAGAACGACCTATGGACAAAATCTTGCAAGCATTTCTTATTCTGTTTTAGCAGCAGCAAAAATTATAATTGGACTGTTATTAATTGGCAACCAAAGCAAAATTGTGAATCTAATTGAGCGAAAGAGACAACAATGACATGGGTACCATATGTATGCAGACAGCTGTGAAAAATTGGGTATTAGCATAGTTGGTCATTTCGACGCTGAGCATAGTTCTGTCTCCATTAATCTTTTGCGCTAAAGTCCAATGCGTATAACATCAGATTTTTAAAACCAAGGCTAACGAACATGTGCCAATCTCAATATCTTTATTCAACCACAGAACAAAAGTGAAACTGAAGGAACTAGAAATGCCTTGGCTTCAGAAATCTGTTTAACGTTAGCGGCTATTGGCAGTCTGCTCATTCAACGTGAGACTTTAGGTTTATGCTACGACCAAAACAACCCATTATTCTTCTGCTGGCGTTTATCCTTTGTTGCTGCGATAACAGAAGTAAATATCCCTACGCCATCAGAGACTTCCGCGAAGAACTTCAGCCCGATTTGGTAAAAATGGTTCAAAAAGGAATAGTGATGTACACAGACAGCGCCATGCAACACATGGCAACCGATGCGGAACTTGAACGTCTTGGCAGGTCAGAGCATCCCATCCTTCGAGCTGCCGCTTTCCGGGAAATGTTGAAACGCAAGTCCTTTAATCATTTCGAAATAGTAATGAAGCATCTTGACGACACGGCTCTTGTTTTTACCGACGCCGGCGAGTTTGGAATTGGGGACCGAACCGTTTCAGATGACATTTTGCAAGAAGCAGGTTGGAAAACACAAGAAGCAAAAAACAAAACAGTTGAGCAGGTACTTTCCAGGCACAATTATTTGCGGTCTGCATATATTATTCTGAAGGAATTTGAGCCGCAAGAAAAATATTATCCTCTCATTAAGGATATGGCGACACGTCCCAGGAGGTTAGACCCATATGAAGGTAATGAATTGGGCTTCGACGACATCGAGTATGCTTTATACGGCCTTGCCAAGTTCCAGAAAAAAGAAGATGTTGACGTCATTAAACAAAAGTTGATGAAACATGCCCGGGAGTTAAGCGACGTTTCCTTTCAAATGATGACAGAATATCCTGATACGGCATACTTAGACGTTTTACAGACCTACCATCGCCGGCAGTTTTATAAATTCTCAGGAAACAGACCTCATGGTTTTACCGGCTTTGCTGCAGACAGAGCTGCACCTGAAGACTTCATTCAAGCTTTGGTAGTACAACAAAACGACAGGAGTGCCAAATTGTTAGACACCATGCTTATGTACTTACCAAAGTATGCATGCCTGCCGGACAAAGAAACAATCATTAATGAAGTAGTCAGTGCGATTTGGGAGCATCCTTGTCCTGCCTATGCAAGACTTCGGGAAAAAGTTAAACTAAAAGCTGAAGAACTATCGAAGTGGCAGGTTCGCATTCCGATCGATCGACTCAAGGAACCAAATGACACGACCAAGGAAAACTATCGGTGGTATCCCTAAGTTCAACAACAGCCGCCAACAGAGGCTTTCCGCTATGCTGGTTGACAGAATAAACATCAGCAATAAATCACTTATCGGCAGCAGTTCCGGCCGACCAAATATTATTGAACAACAACAGAATATACTTTTTACTTTGTTAAAAATAATCAGCTAGTTTTTCGGCTGACAAACTACATAATACCAGCACAGCAGAAAGCCGATAACCGTTGTGCGAAAATCTGTAAATCGCCAATGAGAAAAGGTTTAAAAATAGTATTTGCTTTTTCAGGTGCAATTACTTTAATTGTTTCGATCGTGCTTTTGTTCATTCGGAAAGCACAATTTCAACTGGATTTGTTTTTGGTGCTTTATTTGACGGCGGTTTCTGCGACGTTAATTTCTATGCGAGCTTATTTCCTTGGGATTGATCTAAATAAAGTTCGAATGCCGATCAAGGTACTCTTGATAGCCGTAACCACAGTTCTTTTTTTTGTTCAGTTATTTTTTTCTATGTTTTTCTTTGTGCCATTGCTAAGTGCATCATCTATCACTTTGGGATTAAGGTTGCTTGGTTATTTCTTTTTCGTTGGGGCGGTCTTCAACTTTTCTGTATTGTACCGTCTGACTGAGCCTATGAAAACGCGTGTTCCCAAACAAGACTGCGCATAACATCAGCTTGCCGCAAGCATGCAGCTATCAAACTAAAAACATGTCTGACCTGTGAAGCAAAGTACACAACATTGATCCAATATACCGGCTGACGAACAATCAATCATCATTTGTTCTTTATTGAGCTTTTTAATAACTTGCCTGGCACACTGAATGCTAATGCCCGTACATCGGTAAGCGTTGAACGTTGCCAGCAATTAAGACGACCCTCATGCACAAAATGACGCTTCTGCTATTTCTGACAGTTTTAAGCGCCCTTGCCCAGTCTCAAAACATTTATTCCGCATTGCATTTAAATGAGGACAGGGAGTATAAAACCAGAAAGCCAAAGACAATTGTTGAAATCAACACGTTTTATAATGCAAACGTTAAGCAGATTGATAAGAATATAAAGACCTTGATGACGCAGGTATGCTTTTCACGGAAGAAAGATTTGATGAAAGTGGAACTTTAAAGGCCAGGCTGACGTACACAAATGATACAGCAAACAAACTTAAGCTGACAAGAACTTTTGAGCGGTGGACGCAGCTAGGTTATTCCAAAGAAACAGCATTCTATACATACGACAGCAATCACCACTTGATTGGAATAACTGATAAAGACTCAAATGGTAACGTCATTCGGCAGACAGATCTTATACTCGATGAAAAAGGATATCCGATTCAATTAGCACTTTTTAACGGTAATGGCGACTCATTTGGTAAGGAAATCGCATCTTATTTATATGACAGGAATACAGCCGTCACTTCTGTCGTGGCAAATGATCAAAGAATTCTTTCAACGGACACCATTAAAATCAGTTTTATTAACGCTTCTATGTTTCCAGGTAACAAGGAAACATATAATTCAAATGGCGATTTAACCAACTGGGCAAGACGTAACTTGAATGGTAGCGAGACAATATTTGAGGAGGAATATTTATATGATAGTTTTGGCAATTGCATAGAAAACAGTATTTATAAAGTGACTCTCAAGGGCAATGGCAAACGGAAAAGAGAAATAGACAGAGTCTTCAAGAAACAATATACTTACTGACAAATGATAACTGCGGTAACAGAGGTTTACCAAAATACCGGGTTGCCGAACATGATTTAGACGACAGTAATTCTATTAAATCTTAAAATATAGGCTAAGCTGACGTACAACAAATTCCCGTACTTCGGCAAGCCGTTGGAAATTAGGCGGCACCACTGACGCTAGCTTGAGGTCATGTGGCAAAACGAAGGCTTACTTAATCAATGAAGGTTTTATCAACATATAGAATTTTAAAAGCAAAAACGTTCAATGAAGACGTTGATGAAAGCTGGATTGATTGGGCCATTGAAATGATGGAAGCGGGCTACGAATCGGACAATCTTTATATGTTAGCTGGAGTGACGAAACCATATAACCAATTCGAACTCCAAGAATTGACGAGTAGAGTTTTAAAGGACTTGCAATTAGACTACAGCAACAAAGAGGTTGTGCTCAATAACTATGTTTATTTTTTGCTTTCAAACTCGATAGACTATCCACAGACTTATATTAAAACCCTTCGTGAGCTGAGAGACATTTACTACCAGTTGGGAATGGATTCCCGGTTAACAGTTTTTTATCTGCTTTATTTTGCCAAGAGCGACTTAACTGTTAATGATGTTCAATTTTATTGGGAAGGCGCAAATAAGGAAAATATTGACAAAATAGTTAAGGATCATTTCCAGAATTGGATAAGTGAATTTAAACACGGACAATCAAGGAATACCGCATAACAGGGGTTTTGCCTCATGTGGCTAACGAATATGGTTTAAACATAAGTTTTCAAACTTGACTTTATATCTTTATTTAGGCTGATTTTCTATGAATACCCGTACGAATGCAAAGCCGTGAACGTTGGCTGCCATTTACACTAATAATCCTTTGGCAATAAGTAGCAAAGACCAAGCGTTTCATAAGCAAAACCAATATGAAAGCAACTGCCCAAATTCTGACCCTTGTTTTGATATTTATTTTGCCTGCTGGTATTTCAGATTGTATTGCTTGCAGTATGTGTAAGGTAACTGTAAACGGTCATACATATCTAGGTAACAATGAAGACTCCTGGCGAATGGGTTCAAGAATTTGGTTTGAAAGCGGTGCATCAGGAAAATTAGGCTGCGTCTATGTTGGTTATGACGAGCTGCCTCAGGGCGGCATGAACGAAGCAGGTCTTGCTTTTGATGGATTAACAATCCTGCCTAAGCCTATTCAACATGACCCTCTCAAAAAGGAGATAAGCAGTCCAAAGGATTTCCTTAAAGAAATTATGCAGACCTGTAAAAGCGTTGAAGATGTAAAACGTTTCTCAATCCAGTACAACAGACAAAAATTCTTTAATCACGGCGTTTTTCTATTTGCAGATAGAACAGGGAATTATCTTGTGATGGAACCTGACACCTTAATAATCGGAAATGATGATAAATATTTGATTGCTAATTTTTGACCTTCTATTACTTCAGAAGAAGAGAAGTTAACCTGGAACCGCTACAGAAAGGGCCGGCTATATCTAAATAATCACACAAACGATACGAGTTCTAACTTCTGCTTTGCTTTAACAGATACAATGCATCAGTGCCGGAAAAGAATCGGTGATGGAACCATGTATTCCTTTGTAGCTGACCTGGACAAAGATAATTTTACACTTTGCTTTTACCATGACTTTCAGCATCCCATCACATTCAATTTGCAGCAAGAGCTGGCAAAAGGCGACCATGTTTTACAAATGGCGGCTATTTTCCCTACCAATGTGGAATATCAAAAGTTTCTAAACTTCAAGACACCCCAAAATAGCACACCGTTGCTTTTCTTTCTTTTCTTAAGTGGTGGACTATTTGGATTCTCATCGTTATTTTTCTTCGTCAAGATCTTTTGGAAACGAGAACTAGAAAAAGAAAAACCCACAATAAACGTTTCGATACTACTCGCCGTAATGAATCTTGTATTGCTATATTATATGACCGTTCTTTATGAGCATCAGGAGGTGTTTTTCTTTCCTGCACCTTATAAGGACTTTAGGTTTTCAATACTAAACATTGCAGCCTACATACCATTTCTATTGTTAATTCTTATTTCCCCGTTGGTGCGAAGGAATGTGAATGTATTTCGCAGTTCAAGCTGGGGCTTTTTCTCAAGGAGTCTTTTTCTGCTCAATAACCTTTTCTATTTGACCTTTATTGGTCTTTTCTTTTATTGGGGACTGTATAGCATATTTTAGTCAGTGCCATGCTGCTTGAACAAAGGGCAGGCAACTATGCTTTGATGCATATGGCGGGGCGACGAACAAGCAATCAACATTAAATCGCTAATCGCCACCCGTCCGGTCAGACCGAATTCTAATGAGCATTTGAATAA
>JBJMLU010000250.1:0-18588 GCA_045805145.1 Flavisolibacter sp.
AGACCTCTATGTTGATGAAGCTGTAAAAGTGATCAACGACATGGTGGTACAACAGAACCTGGCAAAAGCCAAGAATACAGCACCTGCAAAAGCTTTCTAAGCGTTTATATTTATTCGAACTTAATAATACAACCATCCTGTTTTTTCGGGATGGTTTTTATTTGAGGTATCGTTCTTCCAGAATGGATTTGTGATGAAGGGCATGGCCCACGATGATGAAGCCAATTCCTTTTACATAAATGGAATTCTTATTGGCAACGCCCGAGGCATTGAGCTGTTCCTCGTCAAAAGAACCAAAGAGCAGCATAGAGGATTGCTGAACCGACCTTAGTTCTTCTTTCAGGCTTTGACTGATTCTCTTGTCTGCCCTGGAAGAAGCGGCATAAGCGTTTTCATCAAAGCCAGGCAATTCGGTCTTGTCTCCACGGGCAAAACAAAGTGCACGATAACAGAATATTCTTTCCGCATCTATGATATGCTGTACCGTTTCGCGGATGGACCATTTGCCCTGTGCATAGCGATGATCCCATTTGGTTTCAGCAATGGTATCGAGCAGGGAAAGAAGGGCTTTCTCATGGTAAACAAAAGCCTCATTCAAATTATTTTGCGGCACTTTGCCAATGTAACCATGATAAAAAGCTGGAACTCTGGAAAGGTCAACTTCGGCCATAGCAGTTCATTAAGGAATAAAAAAAAATCCTGCACGGGTGCAGGATTTCAAAAATACAAATGTTTTGTATTAAGCTCTTTTTACCGTTTTTACTTTCATCTTGGTCGGAGCAGACTGGAGCTTTTCACCCGAAGTCATTTGTGCCGCCAGCTTTGCTGCTTCATATACATTGATCACTCCACCGGTTTTACTCAAATCGGAAAGGTCCACTTCCTGGGCCGGTTCGCTTCCTGGTTTCACTACTTTAATACCTGGAGCAACTGCAGATTTTTCAATCACTGATTTAATCTGCTGTGCGGTTAGGCTAGGATAATATTCCAGAAGAAAAGCTGCCACACCCACTGTTACTGGAGAAGCCATACTGGTGCCTGAAGCATTGCCATAGGTATTTCCACCAGGAATACTTGAATAAATATTCACACCTGGTGCAAATACGTCTACTTCTTTCTTTCCATAGTTTGAAAAAGAAGCAACCAATCCACCATTTCTCGGATCACCACTGGCACCAACAGTAATCCAGTCGGATGCTCTCTTACCATCGGAGATAAAAATGGGATTTGGAAAATTATAGCCGGTGTCTACATCTTTTGCATCATTGCCCGCAGCGTGTATCAGAAGAACACCTTTGCTGTCTGCATATCTTACGGCATCGTCCACCCAGCTTTTTTGCGGAGAGAATCCTTTTCCAAAACTCATGTTGATGATTTTGGCTCCATTATCTACAGCATAACGAATAGCCAGGGCAATGTCCTTGTCATGTTCATCTCCATCGGGAACGGCACGGATCATCATGATGCGTACGTTATCGGCAATGCCGTCGATTCCTTTGCCATTGTTACGAACAGCAGCAATGATACCCGACACGTGCGTACCGTGGAATGGAGTGGAGGCCATGATATCGTTGTTGCCATAAAATTTATCATTAATATCATTCTCATTATCCTTTACAATTTCACCACGGTAATCTTTGGGAGGCGTATCAACTGATTCGGCCTTGCGCAATTGTCCTTCGATATCTTCAAGGAGCATCTTGTTGGTGATGTCATAGTTGTTGTTATTGGACGCGCAAATGCTCATGATGATCTTGCGGGCTGCTGCGGCATCTTTATCTGTAGGAGTATAGTTCTTTAGATCGTTGCCGCTGTATTCTTCTTTTTTAAGGTCGGAGGCGATTGCTGAATCACCTTTTTTGAAGGTGGGATAGATAAATTTCAGTTCAGCGATTTCGTTCAGGTCTACGCCACCAATCACTTCCTGTTTCGCCCTTGTCCAGGTCTTGTACAGATCCTGGTCTTCTTTACTAAGAGTGGAGGGGTCGGTAAGGTTTTCAAACTGGCTTTTGTACCGGTGGTAAACACGAGCAGCTTCGTACGAATCTTCTTTTACATTTCTGCCATCGCGTCCACCCAGGAAATTCCATCCATGGACATCATCCACATATCCATTTCCATCATCATCTATGCCATTGCCTGGAATTTCTTTTGGATTGGTCCATAAAACCGATTTGAGGTCTTCGTGTGTCGTGTCAATTCCAGAATCGATAACGGCTACCACCACGGTTTGGCTTTTCTTTCCTTTTACCAACTCATATGCCTTGTCCAGGCTAATTCCATAATACCCACTCGTCTGTCGGTCTTTAAGATGCCAGCCATTCGGCACCTGTTTTATAGAAGTCTGGGCAAAACTCGCCAGACCCAATCCTGTAACAAGGATAGCAAGTACGGATCGTTTTAAGTTCATCATCATGTGTTTTGTTTTAAAAAATTGGGAAACGTAAAATTAGTCAAACCTTTATTGCTAGTGGTAAAAACAGGACAAGTGGTTTGCCAGATTGTGTTAATTAACACTATAAATCGAATTTGATGCCTTGTGCCAGGGGAAGACTCGTACTGTAATTGATGGTGTTGGTTTGCCTGCGCATATAAATTCGCCAGGCGTCGCTTCCACTCTCCCTTCCTCCACCGGTTTCTTTTTCACCGCCGAATGCTCCGCCAATTTCAGCTCCCGAAGTCCCGATGTTTACATTGGCTATGCCACAGTCACTTCCCGCTGAGGAAAGGAACTGCTCCGCTTCGCGCAGGTTGATTGTCATTACCGAAGAGGAAAGGCCCTGGGGCACTCCGTTCTGGATGGCAATGGCTTCTTCAAAAGTTTTATACTTCAATAGGTAAAGAATGGGTGCGAAGGTTTCATGTTGAACAATTTCAAAATGAGGCCCGGCTTCCGCAACACAGGGTTTTACATAGCAGCCGCTTTCAAATCCTTTTCCTTCCACCACGCCTCCTTCCACAACAAATCTTCCTCCTTCTTTTTTACATTCTTCAATCGCGCGTAGATAATGTTGAACCGCATCACGGTCGATCAAAGGTCCCACATGATTTTTTTCGTCCAGCGGGTCGCCGATGCGTAACTGCTGATAGGCTTTAATGAGTTTGTTTTTAAAACTTTCATACACCTCTTCATGAATGATCAATCTTCTCGTGGTGGTACACCTTTGTCCTGCTGTACCTACAGCGCCAAAGAGGCAACCAACCAGTGCCATGTCAAGATCGGCATCCTTCGAAATGATGATGGCATTATTTCCGCCAAGCTCCAGTAAGGAACGGCCAAGCCGGGCACCCACAGCTGCACCCACTGCCTTGCCCATTCGAGTAGATCCGGTAGCAGAAACAAGCGGAATGCGCTGGTCATGAGCCAGTCTTTCTCCAAGGTCGCGCTCTCCAATTAATAGATTGCACACACCATCGGGTACTCCGTTTTGTTTGAATACCGAACCAACAATATTCTGGCAGGCGATTGCGCAAAGCGGTGTTTTTTCTGAAGGCTTCCACACCACAACGTCTCCGCAAACCCAGGCCAGCAGCGCGTTCCAGCTCCATACTGCCACGGGAAAATTAAATGCGGAGATCACACCCACAATACCCAGCGGGTGCCACTGCTCGTACATGCGGTGTCCGGGTCTTTCGCTGTGCATGGTAAGCCCGTGAAGTTGTCGCGAAAGGCCGAGAGCAAAATCAGCGATGTCAATCATTTCCTGTACTTCACCATATCCCTCCTGAAGACTTTTGCCCATTTCATAAGACACAAGTCTTCCCAGTGTTTCTTTGTTTTTCCGCAGGGCATCGCCTACCTGCCGCACCACGTCACCTCTTTTTGGAGAAGGCCACATCCGCCACTGAGCAAATGCCTCCTGCGCTTTTTGAATCACAGTATCATAGGAACCTTCGTCCCAACCAACGATATCAGCTATTTTTTTTCCATCAACCGGTGAACAGGAAGAAATTTTTTTGCCCCCGGTTGCAATCCATTCAGTTCCGGTTGAAGCTCCTTTGTTTTCAGACCTGATGCCCAACTTTTCCAACACATCCTTCATGATCATTGTTTTGACAAAGATATTTTGATTCCTCCCATCAACCAGAAGCCAGGCATCTGAGCACCGAGAAGATCAGTATAATTCGTGTCCAGCAAATTGTCTGCTTCCACAAAAATGCTTCCCTTGTTTTTCCACACTTCAAATTCTGTTTTCGCATTGAGTACAAAATAATCAGCTGTTACGGGTGCAATGTTTGCCGTTGCCTTTTGTTCCTCACGGTTTTTATAAAGTCCATTTACGGCTATGGATAAACGTTGAATCCGGTAATTGAAACTGAAGTTGGCAAGAAAGTGTGCATGGGAGGAAATATAAAACGAAGGTGTTGCTTCGCTGCTGGTGCTTTGCATCCAGGTAAGTCCCAGTACCAGCCACACTTCCTGGTGGTCCTCAATTTTTTTTGAATACTGAAGGTCTGTCTCCACTCCAAGTGTGTTGACTTTGGAAATATTTTTCGCCAGTGCATAATTGCCGGTGGGAGAGAGGTTGTCTTTTCTGGGCATATCAGCATACGGTGTGTTTACCCAATCAATCAACATGCTGTGCAAGCGCTGAAAAAACGTTCCGGATAATTTGACATGATTTAGGAAATAGTCTGCGCCTGCCTCATAGCTGAAAGAGCGTTCCGGCTCCAGGTCAGGATTGCCAATGCTTCCATTTCCGACAAATGTCTTTTGATAATTATTGAAGCGCTCTGTAAAATCAGCATCCCGTATGGTTTTTCCTGCACTTCCGCGTAACTGCAAATTCTCGTCGCGGTAAGAAAGATTGACCTGAGGCACCAGTTCCCAGCCGGACCGCTCAATCCATTCCAACCTTAATGCAGGACTGAAAAAAAATTTTTGTCCAAGCTGCTGATTCAATATCGCAAATCCTGCCGCCTGGTCTACTCTGTGATCACCACGGTCGTTAGAAATAATCCTCTTACTAATAAACTGAGCGCCTGAGGTCAAAGTTGATTTCTCATTCAGCTTCCATTCGTCGGTAAGAAGAGCCTGTGTCAATTTACTGGTACTATGATTGGGCGAATAGACAGGACTAAAACTGTACTGGTCTACAAGATTCTTATAACCCAAATGAAGCGCGACTTCATGTTTATTTCCATGGTGTGCGAGGGCCAGCTGATTCCAGAACGTCTGTACTTTTTCACTGGCAGTATCGGAAATAAAATTGGTATAAAAGTTCTGCGCAGCAAAGTCTCGACTGTCGTACGCGCTACGAACACTAAGGTCCCACCGTTCTCCTAATTTCTGCGACAGTGAAAGAGATCCCGTATGTGCGTGCACGTAACCCCTGATACCTCTTTGCTGTTGTCCGTCTGCATTGTTGGTGAGGAGTCCGCCACCAACAGAAGTTTTTCCATTGGAATAAAAACCTCCGGCATTGACATTGAAAAGTCCGTATTGGCCACCGGTGATTTGTGCCATTGCTGTGGAGGGAAGCTTCATTTTCTTGCTGGCAAAAGATTTGGTGATGATTTGAATGACACCGCCAACTGCTTCGGATCCATAGATAGCTGATGACGCGCCTTTAAGAATTTCAATCCTTTCAATTTCTGTTGGAGCAATGGGAATATAGGCTGTAAAATGTCCGGTATTCGGATCGTTGAGTCGAATTCCATCCAGAATAATCAGCACTTGCTGAAAGGTCCCTCCCCGAAGTACAATGTCACTCTGTGCACCCATGGGTCCTCTCGACTGCACTTCGATACCAGGCAAGTAACGAAGCAATTCATCTACCGAATGAACAGGAAGGGAAGCAAAGTGTTCACCCTTGATCACCAAAACATTTCTTCCGGTCCTGGATGCTTTTTCCGGAGCGATGGAAGTGGTGACAGTAACAGGATCGAGCTCGGATTCTTTTTCCTGTGCGAACAAAAAATGGAGGCACAACAGCAGAACTGTTGTCAGTATGGGTCTTCTCATACAGGGAGTTTCGGCCGCAAAAATAGGGAAATGAACGCTTCGCGTTCAAGCGCCAGGAAAGAGAGCAAAGAGTGGGTGATAAATATTATTTGGATAGACTTTACAGGAGAATGAATTAAACGCAAGGGACGCAAAAAATACGCAGAGGGCCGCAAGGGTTTACTCTACTGCCATCTAAACTTCTTTCTTGCGTTCTCTGCGGCCCTTTGCGCTCTTTGCGTTGTAAAATCTCTTAGATCTTAATACGATTCCGATTCATTGGGAAAAGAATTTGCCCGCACATCGGAAATATATTTCTGAATCGCTCCTGTGATCTGCTCATGAAGATTCAGGTACTGCCGCAGAAAACGTGGCTTGAATTCGGTGTTGATGCCGAGCATGTCGTGCATCACCAGCACCTGCCCATCACAATGCTGACCAGCGCCAATGCCGATAGTTGGTATCTCCAATTCTTTACTCACCTCGAGCGCCAGACTTGCAGGAATCTTTTCCAGCACCAACGCAAAACAACCTGCTTCTTCCAACAGACGTGCGTCAGACCGCAGCTTGGCAGCTTCATCCTCCTCCCGGGCGCGCACATTGTAGGTTCCGAATTTATAAATGGATTGGGGTGTGAGTCCGAGGTGAGCCATCACCGGAATACCTGCACCAATGATTCTTTTTACCGATTCCACTACTTCAGCACCGCCTTCAAGCTTGATGGCATGTGCACCCGTTTCCTTCATGATGCGAATAGCAGAAGCAAGAGCAATGTCGCTGTTCGACTGGTAAGATCCAAAGGGAAGATCCACCACCACCAGGCACCGTTTGGCCCCGCGTATCACCGCAGATGCATGATAGATCATTTGATCCAGTGTAATGGGAAGTGTGGTCTCATGCCCGGCCATTACATTCGAAGCAGAATCACCCACCAGCAGTACATCGATGCCGGCAGCATCAAATAAACGCGCAAATGAAAAATCATAGGCAGTCAGCATGGAGATCTTGCTGCCCGATGTTTTCATTTTTTGCAAAGTATGGGTGGTGATCCTTTTGAGTTCTGTTGCGGTACTCATTATTTGATTCCTGTTTAAGGATGATCTTGAAAAAAATTGATAGCCACAAATGTCCAACCGCCATCTAAGATGGGATAAATTCTTTTCTCACTTCTTCATACAGCATGTGGATCAATCCATCTGCCAGTCCGATCTGGGGCACAAAGATCTCTTCTGCATCCGCCCATCGCATGACGTTGATATAAATTAGCAGGGCAGGAACAATTACATCAGCCCTGTCTTCGCGAAGGTGGTAAAGACTGATCCGCTGTGCGAGTGAAATGCTGCTGAATTCCTTGTAATAATTGCGAAGAAGCTCCAGGCTGAGCGGCTTTCCGTCTTTTCGTTTGGAGAGTGAAAAAACTTTGTTGATGTTTCCGCCCGAACCAATGGCGGTGATGTGGTGATAGCCTCTTGTTTGCTGGCGGATAAATTCTCTCATTTCCGTCCAGTGCTCTTCGTTCACCTGGTTTTTCAGCAGGCGAATGGTGCCGATGTTGAATGATTGTTTGGCTGCGAGTTTTCCATCGCTGAAAAATGTAAGCTCGGTGCTGCCACCACCAACATCGATATAGAGATAGGTTTCCTGGTTGTTTAAATTTTCAGCAACATGATTTTCATAGATCGAACCGGCTTCTTCTTCTCCACTGATCACCTGAATGTCCATTCCTGTTTCTGATTTTACCCGGGCCAGGATTTCCGTGGCATTAATGGCATCGCGCATGGCGGAGGTGGCAGCGGTTTTTACATATTTCACACCATACACTTCAAGCAGCAGTTTGTAAGCATGAACAGTTTTAATAAGCATTTCCGCTTTTTGCTCCGAGATCTCACCTCTTTCAAAAACATCAAAGCCCAGTCGAAGAGGTACACGTACAAGCGTTAGTTTGATGAATTCTGGTTTTCCCTGCGGACCTTTCTGCACTTCGTTGATAAGTAGACGGGCAGCGTTGCTGCCGATGTCAATGGCTGCTAATTTCAATTGGTTCCTGTATTTTATTGCGTAAATAAATATAGGTCTCTACCTGTGAGCGCACCTGAATGCCGTCGGCCTGAACATATTCATTCGTCAGTTCGTTGTTCAGCCACCGGGCTTTTACATTATCGTGCAATTGAATGCTGATAATGTCCTTTAATTCTTTCTTGATGTTCTCATCATAGATGGGACAGGTGGCTTCCACACGGTGATCCAGGTTGCGAATCATCCAGTCGGCAGATGAAATGTAAACCTTTTCCTTTCCTCCATTGTGAAAGATCCACACCCTTGCATGTTCGAGGTATTCATCTACGATGCTGATGGCTTTTACCGGCTTGTCGAACCGGGTGCTTTCAGTGATCATGCAAAAAATGCCGCGGATAATGAGATTGATCTCCACACCTGCTTTGGCTGCATCATATAATTCGTTGATGATCTCCTCGTCTGAAAATGAATTCATCTTCGCGGTGATCTTCGCCGGATTTCCCCTCACTGCATTTTTCACTTCTGCATGGATCATCTTGATCACTTCGCGCCTGGCAAAATTCGGACTCGGAATAAGCGAGGTACAGGCTTTTAAAAAATGGTTTCCGGTTTTATAGTGCTCCACATAATTAAACATCCTGTTTACATCGGCCATGATGTTTCTGTTGGACGTGAGCAAACAATGGTCGGCATAGACCTTGGCCGTGTCTTCATTCAAATTGCCCGTGCTTACAAATCCATATTGAACAATGCGGTCCTGTACCCTTTTCCGGATCACACAGATCTTGGCATGCACTTTCATACCGGGAATTCCAATGAGCACTTTTACACCATCTTCTTCCAGCCTTTCTTTCCATTCCAGGTTAGCCTCTTCATCAAATCGCGCGCGCAGTTCCAGCATCACCGTTACCTGCTTGCCATTTCTGACGGCATTGATCAGGGCATTGATGATCTTGGACTGTCGGGCAAGACGGTAGCAGGTAACTTTAATGGAAGTGACATCCGGATCAATGGCGCCTTCTCTCAAAAGATCGATCACGGCATTGAAGGAATGATAGGGAAAATGAAGCATCACATCTCTTTGCAGCACTACATCAGTTACGCGGTTTTCATTGAGAGCAGGATGATCTATGGGCTTGCGTCTTTTGTTTTCCTTGTTGAAGACCTGTTTTGGAAAATCCATGAACTCGCGGAAATTATGGATCCGCCCGCCGGGAATAATATTATCTCTTTTGGTGAGGTTAAATCTCCGGATCAAAAACTCAAGCAATCCCGGATCCATTTCTTTATCGTAAATAAAACGGACTGGCTTTCCCTTGCGGCGGTTCTTCAATCCTTTTTCAATTTTTTGGATCAGGGTAGTGGAAATGTCATTGTCAATATCTATTTCTGCATCACGAGTTACCTTGAACACACCAGATTGATAAAGGTCGTAACCGAAATAGCTGAAGATCTCCGGAAGGTTGAAGCGGATCACATCTTCCAGCAGGATGATATGGTGTTCATCGTCGGGTGAGGGCAGAAGAACAAAGCGGCTTTGAACGCGGGTAGGCACTTCAATGATGGAGTACATTCTTTTCAATGCACTTTCTCTTTTCGACATCACCACACCGAGATAAATTGATTTATCGCGAAGGAAGGGAAGATTCGGAATGCTTTCAATCATCAATGGAATGATATTGGGACTTACTTCATCATCATAATACCTTCGAACGAATTCCTTTTGTTCGGGATTGAGTTGTTTTTCTGTGACGAGAAATATCCTTTGGTCCTTCATTTCTTCCAGGATATCTTCCCAGATCCGGTTGAATTCATTTTGTTGGTTCAATACCGTCGTCTGAATTTCTTCCAGAATTTTATCCGGGTTATGCTCCATGTGCATCTTGCCCTTATTGCCATACTGGATCATGCGCTTGAGAGTGGCCACACGCACCCTGAAAAATTCATCAAGGTTGTTGGAAAAAATTCCCAGAAACCGGATGCGTTCGCGCAGGGGCACGTCGGGGTCGGCCGCCTCCTGCAACACGCGGGCATTAAAGGACAGCCAGCTGATATCTCTTGGAATGATCTTTCTTTTCTGATTTGCCATTATTGTGAATCGTGGACCCTCAAAGGTGAATGTTCGTGAATCGGAGGACGATATAATTAAAGTTTTTAATTTCTTCCATCGCTCTTCTTTCTGGTTTTCTTTTTCAAATTTATGCTACAATTTTTTCTGGTCCACACCCCAATAGCTGCAACATCTGTGCTCAACTTCGAAGCCTTCAGGAATTTTGAATTTTATTAATGATTGAGCTGGTTGAAAACCCCTGTACAATGGGATTGATGATCACCTGTCCGCCCCATCCCAACACTTCTTTCGCACCTGCGATTTCTTCCATTTTATAATCGCCGCCTTTTATAAGGTAATCGGGTTTTATTTGCAGAATCAGCTCCAGAGGCGTGGGTTCTGAAAAAATCACTACCGCGTCTACCATACAAAGCGAAGCCATGACCAGGGCCCGGGATTGTTCATTATTGACAGGACGGTTCTTTCCTTTGAGGTTGTGCACGGATGCATCTGCATTCAAACCAACAATCAACATATCTGCATGGCGGGCTGCTTCTGTTAACGAAGCAATATGACCTGCATGAAGAATATCAAAACATCCATTGGTGAAAGCAACCGTTTTACCAATTGCGCGCCACTGAGCCAGCTTCCTTTGCAAATCAGGCAGGGTTAATATTTTGGCCTGTATACTGTTGCCTGTCCTCAATTTTTCTTTTTTTATTGTGATATGAAAGCAGGGAGAAAAAAACCAGTCCCCCGAGCAGAATGATCACTGTTTGTACAGACCAGAGCAACCATCCCAGTGCATTTCCAATGGTATCTGCATCCAGGTCGTACCATCCCATTAATTTGGCTACAAGCAGGGGATAGGCACCAATACCACCTGGTGTAATGATCATCCCCACGCTTCCTACTGCCAGTGTGGTAAGACCTCCGCCAAATCCCAGGTGTGCCGTCTCACGAAGTGCATAGATTCCTACTGTGGTAGCAGTCAGATAAAGTGTCCAGATCAATAAGGTATGAAAAAGGAACCAGCCTTTATGCTGAATGAAACGGATGCTGCTCAATCCGTGAAGAATTCCCAAAAGCACTTCCCTCATCTTGGCTACAGCATCAATATGCCCGAACCGTTTGAGCAGAAAATAGACAATGCCGACAACAAAGATGATGGCTGCAAAAACGATCACGATTTTTCGTATGGAAGTATGTCCGGAATTGTCCTTGAAAATGGAAAGGAATTTAGCGGATACGTGTTCACCGATAATACCACCCTGGAAAATAAGGGCTGCTGCAAATACCAGGATCAGGCAAACCACATCCACCGCACGTTCCATGACAATGGTTCCCACCAGCCGGTCGGCTCTCACTTTTTCATAACGGGAAAGAAGGGTGCACTTCACGACTTCGCCCAGCCGGGGAACACCTGCATTCACCAGGTATCCGATCATCACGGCAGCAAAGGTGTTGAAGTTACTGGGTTTGTATCCGAGCGGTTCCATCAAAATTTTCCATCGAATAGCGCGGCTGAAATGCGCAGCGAACAATAAAATAAAAGCCGGAATGATCATCCAGTGGCGTGCCCGCACAATGGCATCCTTGATTTGCAGCCATTGCGCATGCTTGATATTCTTCAACGAAAGCCACACAAAGAAAATTCCCAGTCCCAGGAAAAAAAGGTATTGAAGTATGGTGATTACCGGTTTCTTCATTCAGGCCGAAGATAGCCAAAACTCGTGTTTGAGGAATAGCAGGGAAAGTTGGTAGTTGACGGTTGATAGTTGGTAGAAGAGAAATTTATGTGGATAGGTGAGAGGACAGAGATTTAACCAGGCAAAAGAAGGATGCAAAGTTTTCGCGGAGATGAAGTTTTATTATTGTATCTGGTCAAAGAGTATTTGCTTTGAATGTGGCAGAAGGGGAGAATAATAAACCGGAAGAGGTGTCATCCTTTTTTTGAGAAGACTGAAATTTATTATTGCGCACTTTGCGGGGGTTTAAAAACAACAAACATTTAATGAATCAATGATGATGTACCCGGTAATCCAAAGCCTGAAATAAGCATCCCGGCTGCAAGTGCATCAGGCTACTACATTTTAATTTAGAGAAAGATTGTCGATCAAACGTATCTTACCCGTTGATGCTGCCACAAGGGCCACGCAGGAACCGGAACAATCCTGGAGCGGAGCAAGTGTTTGTGCATCTGCAATCTCCACATAGTCTACTTTAAAACCATGGTTGGTCAATTCTTTTTTCGCTTGTTCTTTCAATTCAGGAATCGAAAACTGGCTAAGATGATCCTTAATAAAATTTAAGGTTTCAAATAACAGCGGCGCTTTTTTTCTTTGTTCGGAACTGAGTCGAAGATTTCGGCTGCTCATGGCCAAACCGTCTTTTTCACGAACTGTGGGCACCACCACAAGATTTACTTTGTCCTCCATTCCCAGCAGACCAATGAGTTTGCGGATCACCATGCACTGCTGATAATCTTTTTGTCCCATGAACAGATCATGGGGTTGAACAATCTGCAGCAGCCGGTCCACCACCTGGCACACGCCTTGAAAATGCCCGGGACGGTGAGCACCTTCGAGCGTCAGTTCAATCGGGCCCAGGTCATATTGTTTTTTTGAAAAACCTGCCGGATAGATTTCTTCAACCGAAGGAAGAAACAACAGTTCGCATCCGCCCCTTACCAGCAGTTCGATGTCATTTGCAATGTTCACCGGATAATTTCTGAAATCCTCCGGATCATTGAACTGTGTGGGGTTTACAAAGATGCTGCAAACAACAAGACCACTCTGACGTGCCCTGCCAACCAAAGAAAGGTGACCCTGATGAAGGGCGCCCATGGTAGGAACAAAGGCGATATTTTTTCCTGATCTTTTTTGTTCGAAGAGATAATTATCCAGATCAACTGCCCTTTTAAAAATGATCATATCAACGAATTAGAACGATAGCCACCGCAGCTTTTGACAATAAATAGTTAGCTTTGCACACTTTCTTCGATTTTAAAATGGTAACAATGTCAGCAAAGAAAAGAATTTTATTCATTGCCAATGAAATGTCTCCCTACCTTGAACTCACCGAATTTTCGGAAGTGGTGAACAAGCTGGCGGTCAAATCAAATGACAGTGGCTTTGAAGTGCGCTGCATTATGCCCCGGTTCGGTGCCATCAATGAACGCAGGCACCGGCTGCACGAAGTGGTGAGGCTTTCCGGAATCAATGTCTCTATCGACAACGAAGATTTTCCCCTGCAGATCAAGGTGGCCTCGTTGCCCAACGCAAGGCTACAGGTTTATTTTTTGGACAATGAAGATCTCTTTAAACGCAAGCACATTTTTACTGACGACTCCGAGAAATGGTTTGAGGACAATGGTTTGAGAACCGTTTTTTTCTGCAAGGGCGCGTTGGAAACAGTGAAAAAATTTGGATGGCCTCCCGATATCATTCACTGCAGCGGATGGATGACCGGACTGATTCCCCTGTATCTGAAAACTGTTTATAAAAAAGAACCAGTGTTTGCTCACAGTAAGATCATATTTACCATTGGCCAAACGACTTTTAAAGAAAAACTCGGCAGCGATTTTCTTGAAAAAGCAGCCATACATCCCTCCATCAAAGACAAGGACCTGGAACCTTATAAAGAAGCCAATAACATTGCACTTCAGCGCGGAGGCGCCAGTTATGCAGATGCCATTACTTTCGGTGCAGAGAAAGCAGAAAAGAAGCTGGTGGATGAGTTTTCTAAAGTGCGGGGAAAGAAAACTTTGCCCTACAATGCAGAATCTGATTTAACAGACTATTTACAACTGTATAACGATCTTGCGAGCAAGTAATTTCAAACTGCACAAAAATTATTCGTGAAAAAGTACAGACTGGCGTTATCTCTATTGGCTCTTTCATTTCTCATCGCTTTTTACTCCTGCAAAAAAATAAACGAAGCCACTGAACTAGGCAGTAACCTGATCCCTTCAGTCGACAACATCACCACTTTTCAAATAGACCTCGACGCCATCACCGACAACCGTCTCTTCGATACTACAACGGCCATTAGTTTTTATGACCAGGTAGCCGTGGGTCACATCTCCACCGATCCCGATTTTGGAAACTCGCACGCAAATGCCTATTTCGATATCAGCAGACTTACCTTTGGAAGCTATCCTTTTATTGCAGATAAAAATTCCATCACTGTTGATTCAGTGGTCCTTTCCCTTTCCTACACTTCTTCCTTTGGTGATACTGTGTCACCTTTGCGAATTACGGCATCAGAGATGACACAATCGTCCGGATTTATTGACACGAGCTTTTATCACTACGAGAGCACACCGGATTTTGCTACCAATGGACCATTGGGTTCGAAAACTTTTTCCATGCAATCGCTCAGGGCGGACAGCATCAGCGTGGTAAGGCCCGGCGATACAACTAAAGTGGCAAATGTGGTGCGTATTCATCTGGACAATTCACTGGGGCAACGTTTCGTGAATTACGATACGGCGGGCGCATATAAGGACGAAGCTTCTTTTAAAGCAGCATTCAAGGGTTTTGCCATCAAAGCAGACAACACAGGTAATGGTTTTGCCTATTTCAACCTCTCAGACCAGGCAGGCACTAAGCTTATCATTTATTACAGAGCACTCATTGATGGAAAGGACAGCTTTTCTAAAACAGAATTTTATCATATACCCGAAGTGCCGGCTGTTATTCAGCATAATCCTGCCAATTACAGTGTAGGTCAGGCGAACAGCATTGTACGATCAAACAATGGAAATATCAGCGCTTATCTCAATGGTGCAGTCAATGATGACCGTCTGTTTATTCAAAGTCAACCCGGATCTTACGCCACGATCAGGATTCCTGCCCTTGATACTTTCAAGAATAAAGTGATTCATCGAGCCGAGATCATTGCCACTGTGATGAATCCGAATACCTCGGTGTTTGCACCGCCCGCACAACTTTTAATTGACCGGATCAACAAGACCAGCGATACAGCCTTCATTCTTTACAACGACCTGCCGCCTTCTGCTGACGGCTCTATCGGCTTCAGTGTTTTCGGAGGAAACCTGCTCCCCGACAACACCTATCATTTCAATATTTCCCGCCATGTGCAGGCAATCATTACCAAGCATGAACCCAATGACACACTTCGTTTATATGCACCGCTCAGAGCAAACCTTTGGGCAACAAATCTGAAGCAACACATCATAGTGCCCATATTGCCAAGGGCTGGACAGGGCCGCGTAGTTTTGGGTGGAGGAAACAATCCGGATTCCAAGATCCGGCTCCGTTTGAGAATAATATATTCCAACCTCTAATCTCTGGGATTTATATTTGCAGCCTGAAATAAATTAAACTCGTTCTAATTCATTAGCCATATGCCTTATCTATTTACATCTGAGAGTGTTTCTGAAGGCCATCCTGATAAAGTAGCCGATCAGATTTCCGATGCCTTGATCGACAATTTTCTGGCCTTTGATCCGCAGGCAAAAGTAGCCTGCGAAACCCTGGTAACCACAGGCCAGGTAGTGCTGGCTGGAGAAGTAAAATCCAAGGCCTACCTGGACGTGCAGGAGATTGCACGAGACGTGATCCGCAAAATTGGATATACCAAGAGCGAGTACATGTTCGAGGCCAATTCCTGCGGTATTTTTTCAGCTATTCATGAACAATCCTCTGATATCAATCAGGGAGTGGACAAAAAGAAAAAAGAAGAACAGGGAGCCGGTGATCAGGGCATGATGTTCGGATATGCTTCCAATGAAACAGAAGATTATATGCCACTGGCACTCGACCTTGCACACAAAATCCTTCAGGAACTTGCTGCTCTTCGTCGGGAGAACAAGCAAATAAAATACCTGCGTCCTGATGCAAAAAGCCAGGTTACGCTGGAATATGATGACAACAATCGTCCCGCACGTATTGATGCCATCGTAGTTTCTACCCAGCACGATGACTTCGACACTGAAGCCAAAATGCAGCAGAAGATCAAACAGGACGTGATCAATATTCTAATTCCAAGAGTGAAGGCCAAGTATAAAAAATATGCAAAGCTGTTCAACGACGATATCAAGTATCACATCAATCCCACTGGAAAATTTGTAATCGGAGGTCCGCACGGAGATACAGGACTAACCGGAAGAAAAATTATTGTAGATACCTACGGTGGAAAGGGCGCTCACGGTGGTGGTGCATTCAGCGGCAAAGATCCTTCCAAGGTGGATCGTTCTGCAGCTTATGCTACCCGTCATATTGCCAAGAATCTTGTAGCTGCAGGTGTTTGCGATGAAGTACTGGTGCAGGTTTCGTATGCCATTGGTGTGGCAAAGCCAACGAGTATCAATGTAAATACTTATGGCACGGCAAAAGTAAATATACCGGACAGCGAGATCGCTGCTATGGTGACCGGGCTTTTTGATATGCGTCCTTATTTTATTGAACAGCGTCTCAAACTACGCAACCCCATTTACAGCGAAACTGCAGCCTATGGTCATATGGGTCGTAAGCCTGAAATAGTGAACAAGGAATTTGTTCAACCCGGAGGAAAGATCGTGAAGAAAAGAGTGGAATTGTTTACCTGGGAAAAACTCGACTATGTTCCGAAGGTGAAAAAAGCCTTTGGATTAAAATAAGAAGACAACGAAATCTTAAAACCTCTGTTTGACAGAGGTTTTTTATTTTCAGTGCATGAAACGAAACCTCCTGCTGTCCTTTATCCTTTTTTTGATCACGTTTGGAGTGATGCGCTGGCAGGGTAGAAGCCTGGTGACTCCGGTAGCACCAAGAGGTATTGTGGATATGGAGTTTGCGCGCACTTCCGAACGATTTGATCAACTAAGACTGTTTTGGAATCCCGGTGCAGTGAGTACCAATATCTACCTTGATTTTCTTTTCATTGCTGCCTATGCCTGGTTCCTGGTAACCGCCTGCCTGTTCATCCGCGAAAGAACTGCATGGACCAAATGGAGCAATGCGTTCATCACTGTGTCGCTTGCAGCTGCTGTATTTGATCTCTGTGAAAATTTTTTGTTGCTCCTCGTTCTGAATGGGCGTTTTGATACCTCTGTGCTTCAAATTGTTTTTTATTGCGCTCTGATAAAATTCCTCCTCTCTGGTGCCGCAGCCCTGTTTGTGCTGGCCGGTCTTCCCTTTGCATTTGTGAAAAGAAAACCTGGACGCAGATAACGTTGCTTCTTGTCGGCAACTAAATTATTTTTGACGCGTGAAAAATTTCAGACAGCAAAGCAGGCCAAAAAAATCTTCACTCATTATCGGAAGAAAATCCGTGCTTGATGCCCTTCAGTCTGGAAAAAACCTGGACCGCATTTATCTGAATCAGAAAGTTGCGGAAAGTTTTGGAGAGATCAGGAACATAGCTACCCTACATCATGTGCCGGTGAACTATGTGCCGGTGGAGAAGTTGAACAGTTTTAATGTGGGAGACCATGAAGGATGTATTGCGCTGCTGTCGAAAGTGAGATACTATGATTTGCAGCAGATTATTTCCTGGGTGACTGATAAAGGAGAAGTTCCTCTTCTTTTGATCCTTGATGGCATCACCGATGTTCGAAACATCGGAGGCATTGCACGCACGGCATACAGTACCGGCGTTCAGGCCATCATCATTCCAGACAAAGGCGTAGGAGCGCTGAATGAAGATGCTTTGCTTACATCTGCGGGAGCTCTTGAACACCTGCCCATTTGCCGGGTCACGAGTTTGATGAAAGCGGTAGATGATCTGCACCTGAATGGAATCAGGGTTTTTGCCAGTGAAATGAAGGCGGAAAAAAATCTGTTCGAACTCAATTTGAAAGAACCGGTTGCCATTGTGATGGGCAGTGAAGAAAAAGGAATACATCCGGCATTGAAAAAGATTTGCGATGAATCGTTCAGAATTCCCATGCAGGGCGGTTTCGAATCACTGAATGTTTCTGTGGCAACAGGAATGATCTTGTATGAAGCGATGAAACAAAGAGCACTTCAAAAAACAAAATGATCCAGGAAAAAGAAATCATACTCGTCGAATGTCCGCGCGATGCCATGCAGGGTTGGAAAAAATTTATTCCCACCCAAACCAAGATCAGTTACCTCAATGCACTTTTGCAGGTTGGTTTTGATACCATCGACTTTGGTTCCTTTGTCTCCCACAAGGCCATTCCTCAGATGGCTGATACCAAAGATGTGGTGAAGCAATTAAGAATGCAGGATTCGAAATCAAAACTATTGGCGATCGTTGCCAATATTCAGGGTGCCAGCGATGCAGTGCAGTTTGAACAAATTAGTTATCTGGGTTTTCCTTTTTCCATTTCCCATACTTTTCAGATGAGGAATACCAACAGCACCATTGAACAAAGCCTGGTGAGGCTTTCAGCCATTCAGGAACTTTGTATTCAATCAAACAAGGAACTGGTTGTTTATCTGAGCATGGGCTTTGGCAATCCTTATGGGGACAAGTACAATGAAGAAATTTTGTTGCAGCGTGCAGCACAGCTGATTGAAATGGACATAAAAATTATATCACTGGCGGATACCATTGGGATAGCAACACCTGAACAAATCAGTTTTGCCTTGAACACCCTCATTCC
>JBJMLU010000251.1:0-19547 GCA_045805145.1 Flavisolibacter sp.
TCTTTTCTGATCCAGTTATAATAGACCATTGAGAGATGAACAAATATTTTATAAGAACTAATGTTTTCTAAACCAACCTATTCGTGAAAATCCAGATCTAATCAATCTGCGAAATCCAATCTTAATCCGAGAAATCCCCGATCAGGCTTTGATCTCTACTTCCACACCCGATGGCAGATCGAGTTTGGAAAGTGCATCTACAGTTCTTGATGAAGAAGTGTAGATGTCGAGCAAACGTTTGTGCGTAGCCAGCTGAAATTGTTCCCGGCTTTTCTTGTTCACGTGCGGGGAACGCAGAACAGTAAAAACCTTTTTGCGCGTGGGCAGAGGAATGGGTCCTGTAACCACTGCGCCTGTGCTGCGAACAGTCTTCACGATTTTCTCAGCAGATTTATCTACCAGGTTATGGTCGTAAGACTGTAATTTGATTCTGATTCTCTGTGACATACGTCCTTTCCCAGTTTTTCTCCCTCCCGCCGGGCGGGAAAAGGATTTGGGAGCGCAAAGATAGGTTCACAGGCTAAACTGACAAAACTTTGGGAAATAAATTTTGTGAAGAAAGGATTAAAGAGCGTGGATAGTCAATGGTAATGACCGGAATTCAGGAATCTTTTTTCTTTATTTTCAAATTCAAAGTGGCAAAGCCCCCAAGTTCAACGTGCTCTACACGCAATTGATGGCGGCCGGCAAGGTGGACGTAGATCTTCTTATGAGGCGATTCATCGAAAGTATACTTGGAGGGCTTCCATTCATCAAGGATCATTTTTCCATCCACGTATACCCTTACAGCATCATCCCAGGTGACACCGAGCTCATAATCACCCTCTGAAAAATCGGCGGTCCCATCGGCAATGGTCAGAAATTGTTTGTACTGGTGATCGTTCACCTTGATACCACCCCACCAGGCATAGTCCAGCCTGTCTGTATCCTCAATTTTAAACGGCCTTTGCGTTTTGACCCTTTCTTCATAATTCGTGGTCAGCGGATTGGAGGAAGAATCAAATGCATACCAGCTCACACTGAATAAAACAGGTTGGAAAAATTCCTGATAATGAAACTCGCTGGCTCCGGCAGGCACCTGATTTCCAAACATATCTTTATAAGATCGTCCTTCATACCGGGCTATGATCTCAATGTCTATCCTGTCTCCTGCAATTTTTTTGGCTGATAGCCTGCCTGGAAAACTGTCAGAGGTTCGGGAAAGCTCCTGTATTCCTTTTACCGATACAATCTTCCATTTTCCATTTGGGCCCAGCAGGTCAAATTGCAATTGCCCGGAAGTATCTGCAGGATTGGTGCGCCAGATGATGGGATACCGGAAATCGTAAGGCCCCCAACTGGTGATCATGATATTCTTTCTCCCTGCAAGCTTTCCAAGTCCCTTGAACGGATCAAGCGGATTTTTGATTTCCGGAATATTGGGCTGGACTGGTTCGGAAATCTGAAATGCCAGCTCATTGTCGTTGGTGCTGTCGAAATTAGAAACAGTGGAATCAGTTTTTATTTCTTCATCACAATAAGAAACCCTGTTTCCAAAATACCGGACTGAGTCTGTATTTTTCACTTCAACTGCCAGCTCATTGCGGTTAAAACTGTTTCCTACCAGCACATACCCCCTGCTCTTTGTATCGCGGTTGCGTGCATAACCCCAGTCGGCCGACTCCTGTGAATTCGCCCAAAGACTGATTCCCTTTTTATCACCATAAAAGAGGTTGTGATGAATGAGGTTGTCCTGGCCATGTTCAATAGCAATTGCTGTATGGTTAAAACGAAACTGGTTGCCACTGATCTCCGTATTAAAACTATATCCTCCCCAGATTCCGTAGTCGCAATCGAACACCCGGTTTTGGATAATTCTGTTGCGGCTAAATGTTATTTCAACTCCGTTGGCAGGCGCATAGGAAAAATCGTTTGCCATCACCAGGTTGTTGTTGCAACCGCCAGTGCCAGCGTCCATAGTGGTTTGACCGGCCCATAAAAAAAACCCATCGCCGCTGTGGGTTGCAGAATTTTTGTAAAACAGATTGTCGTTGCTCTGTTCATATACAAGTATGCCCGCGCTGTCCTGTCCGCGGCTGTAGACGCCGTCGCTGTAGCCCCTTACATTAAAATTGATCCGGTTGTACAATACTTTGTTGCCGCTGCACCGGTACATCCCGAGCCCGATGCCGGAATTAAAAGAAAAATCATTGTTGTAGATGGTAGCATCACTGCATTCCATCATCATCAGCGCGTTCTGTCCGCCGGTTACTGCGCACTGGCTGATCATCGTTCCCTTGCAACCACGGAGATACATAGCCGCACCATAGCGCAGCCATTCATCTTTTTCGTTGTGGTGATAACTCATCCAGTCTGAGAGGTCTTCTTTTTCGCTTGTACTGTTCAGATGTTGGCGGTAGTTGTAACTGAAATCGCAGTTTTCGATTTTAAGGTCCTGGACTTCCTTAGCCAGAAGTGCAATTTTATATCCTTTGGCTGTAAGATTGCGGATCGTGATATTTTTTCCTCCAATGATATTGATGGCAAGTCCATAAAATTCATCAGGAAATTTTTTATTGTTGCTTCCTTTTAATATCGCTCCATTAAAATCCACTACCACATCATTCCCACGAATGGTTAATACAGCTTTGTCCATGCTATCTTCTCCATTCAGAAGGTAAATGCCTTTTTTAAATTTGATCGATTTATGTATGAGCATTCCTTTTTTCAAAACCGCAGTTTGCGCATCCAGTTTGCCCAGAGCAAAAAACAGGAGAAGAAGGAGGGATATTTTTTTCATCTGATTGCCTTTACTTGCAGTATCGGCTTTAAATTTAATCAATGTCGGAAGAAGAGCAGATACAAATCAGGAAAACGAAACCTGGTGTCAGTCAGGCCCTGGGTCTTCTGTTGAAGATTGGAATCACGATTCTTTGCTTCTGGTATATTTCAAAAAAAATAAATTTTTCTGCAGCCATCACTGCATTGATGAAGGCGAAATGGCTTTATTTATTTTTTGCACTCATGTTTTTTATTCTCTCAAAAATTTTTTCATCCCTAAGGCTTAACATCAACTTTCGAAACATTGGTCTTCATCTTTCCGAAAAGAAAAATCTCAAGCTATACTTATTGGGAATGTTTTATAATCTATTTCTCCCTGGTGCAATCAGCGGAGATGCCTATAAAGTGATCCTGCTTCACCGTAAGTACAGAGCACCTTATAAAAAGACTTCCGTAGCTGTACTCCTCGACCGGTTCAGTGGTGTACTGGCTCTGGGTTTGATCCTCAGTGTATACAGTCTGGCAGTTTTACCAGCGAGATATACGGCAGTTTGTTTTACAGGATCAATCCTTGCACTGCTGGCATTTTATCTGGTTGTCCGCTTCGTGTTAAAAGATTTTCTGCCGGGGTTCCTTCCCACATTTTTCTGGGGACTGGCCGTTCAAGTTTGCCAGGTTCTTTCCGTGTACCTCATTCTATCGAGCCTGAATATTTCGTGGAAGGAGCAGGAATGGATTTTTATTTTTCTTGTTTCAGCTGTTGTCTCCGTGTTACCTATATCCTTAGGCGGAGGACTGGGAACGAGGGAATTTATTTTCACCGAAGGGTCTTTGTTTTTTCACCGCGATCCACAGTTGGGAGTGGCCGTTAGCTTGCTGTTTTATCTGATCACCGTGGTTGGTTCTGTTGGCGGTGTCTATTTTAGTTTTCATGATCCTTTGCTGGAATGAGGAATTGGGGGTATTGTGGTATTAAGATATTGAGGTATTAAGGTGGAATTCGGAATTGGGAATTGGGAATTAGGTAGAGAACAGCTTCCTATGAAATTATCAACCCTGCCAACTCTATTAATGCTGACCCTGGTAGTCTGGTATCGATGTTAGCTGGTTAAGTGCGGAAAAAGGAGGACAAGGTGTTTTCGCAGAGATTCCGTGTAACCGTGGTTTCTAATTCAGATAACGGATTGCAGAAATTGGACAGGGCTGATTCGACGTATTTGTAATCCGTTCGATCCATAAAATCAATCCCCGCCCGAACGTACCGTTCGGTAAGGGGAGGCGTGAAATCAGACTTTAATCAGTGAAATCCGTGATAAGAGAAAGGGCTCGTGAGAGCCCCATGTCCAATTTGCCCAGGTGTCTTTCATAAGCCTAACGGCCGGATCAAAAAACGGGATCCTAAAAACGGGGAATCGAACTAAGCACCTTAAACAAATGCAATGCCTAAAAGCCTGAGCCGTATAGTTTTTGGTTAAAATTTTTTAAACATCTGGAATTGATTTTCCCACCCCGGTTTTTCTGTTCTGGTTGGCTACTTGTTTTATGGAAAGATTTATTATTTTTATGCCTATCCACTCATTCCTTTGAATTGCGGAAGATCTGATTCATTCCTTGGAACTTCATCTCCCATTCCTTTGATCTTCCCTCCAGGCCTCTGAATTCCGCCCTAATCATTTGAACATGAAAATAAAGCTTGTCTGGCTCCTGGCTGTTATTACTGCCCTGATCTATTTGTCCAACTAGAAATATTTCGCTCTTCGGAGCCCTGATATTTCCGAAAAAAAATCCCGGCGATCATCACCGGGATTCTATTATGTTTTATTGATTGTGCTTACTAATTTCCTTCTCAAGACCGCCTACAAAATGACTTCTGTAGGACTGTTCCACATTCACCATTCACCACCTTATTCCGCGCTCACCTTTCCTTTGCTCTTTGCAATCACTTCTTCAGCGATGTTGTTGGGAGCAGGTGCATAGTGTGAAAACTCCATGGTGGAGGAAGCACGTCCTGAAGAAAGAGAACGAAGCTGGGTTACATATCCAAACATTTCGCTCAGAGGAACCTTGGCCTTGATCACTTGCACACCCGCACGGGTATCCATTCCTTCCAGCATTCCGCGACGGCGGTTGAGGTCACCTGTAACATCACCCATATATTGGTCTGGTGTCAACACTTCCACCCTCATGATGGGCTCCAGCAATACAGGCTTGGCCTTTCTTGCAGCTTCACGGAATCCTTGCTTGGCGCAAAGTTCGAAGGACATGGCATCGGAGTCCACCGCATGGAAAGATCCATCGTACACGCGGATCTTCATATTGTCTACCGGATAAGAAGCCAGAACTCCTGTGGTCATTGAGTTCTCGAATCCTTTCTGAATGGCTGGCACAAATTCCCTCGGGATGGACCCGCCAAACAGGTCATTCACAAACTGGTAATGCTTGTCGGGATTTTCTGTTTTCCAGTCTGCATCAACAGGACCGAGTTCAAACTGGATGTCGGCGAATTTACCACGACCACCGGTTTGTTTTTTCAGCACTTCCCTGTGTTGAACCGTTTGATTGAATGCTTCTTTATATGCCACCTGGGGCGCGCCCTGGTTTACTTCCACCTTGAATTCCCGGCGCATCCGGTCAACGATGATCTCCAGGTGCAATTCACCCATTCCACTCAACACGGTCTGTCCGGTATCTTCATCGGTTTTTACACGAAGGGTAGGATCTTCCTCCAATAGTTTGGCAATGGACATACCCATTTTGTCCACATCGGCCTGGGTCTTTGGTTCGATGGCAATAGAGATCACTGGCTCGGGAATAAACATATTCTCCAGAACAATGGGATGATCTTCATCGCAAAGTGTATCACCGGTTTTAATTTCCTTGAATCCAACAGCTGCACCAATGTCTCCGGCTTCAATGAAGTCGATAGGATTTTGTTTGTTGGCAAACATTTTCATGATGCGGCTGATCCTTTCTTTCTTTCCACTTCTTACGTTCAGCACATAAGAGCCGGCATCCAGGTGTCCGGAATAAGCACGGAAGAAGGCGAGCCTTCCTACGAAGGGATCGGTCATGATCTTGAAAGCCAGTGCTGCGAAAGGCTCTTTTGGATCGGGTTTGCGGGTCAGTTCTTCGCCTGTATTGGGATCTAAGCCCTTGATGTCCTCAATGTCGACAGGAGAAGGAAGATAACGGCAAACTGCGTCCAGGGCGGTTTGTACGCCTTTGTTCTTGAAAGAAGATCCGCACATCATCGGAACAATGCTTAAGTCGATAGTTGCTTTTCTGATCGCCTCATGCACTTCATCTTCGCTGATTGTAGAAGGATCGTCAAAGAATTTCTCCAGCAGCTTGTCATCGTATTCCGCAACGGCTTCGATCAGGTTCTGTCTCCAGAACTCCACATCTTCTTTCATATCATCAGGAACAGGAATTTCATCGAAGGTCATTCCTTCTGTTTCCATGTGCCACACGATTCCTTTTAGAGAAATCAGATCTACTACACCTATGAAATCATCTTCTGCACCAATGGGCAGCTGCAGGGGAACTGCTTTTGCTCCCAGCATTTCTTTCACCTGGGTTACCACCATCAGGAAGTCGGCACCTGCACGGTCCATTTTGTTGACGAATCCAATACGAGGAACGCGGTAACGGTTCGCCTGGCGCCAAACAGTTTCAGACTGGGGCTCTACTCCGTCAACAGCAGAGAAAAGAGCAATCAATCCATCGAGCACGCGCATAGAACGCTCTACTTCCACAGTAAAGTCAACGTGGCCCGGAGTATCGATGATATTGAAATAATATTTTTTTGTATCGCTATCTACCTTTCCTTTTTGGGTAGGGAAATTCCACTGGCAGCTTACGGCAGCAGAAGTAATGGTAATACCCCTCTCCTTTTCCTGCTCCATCCAGTCGGTGGTGGCAGCGCCGTCGTGTACTTCACCAATTTTATGGATCATACCCGTGTAGCGCAAAATACGCTCGGTAGTGGTGGTTTTGCCGGCATCAATGTGTGCAGCAATACCGAAGTTGCGTTGAAATCTCAAATCTGCCATGATGATTAAAATTGAATAGTATGCTTTTTAGCGTGAGACAGTGACGGCAGTCTGAGAAATGATTCAGGAATGACGTTTCAGTCTCACGAATTTAAGGGTGCAAAGGTAGGAAAATGTGCCGCACGGAAAAAACAACAACGAAACATTGTTTGTTAAAGATGAATCCACAAATAAATCACATTGCGTTTGAAAAACTGCAATTTCTCATTGTATAATTTTTGCAATTCGTTTACATCATCGTAATTTCAAAAGAAATTTATTCACTCTCACTAAAAACCCATTAACAATGGCAAAATCAACCAAGAAGGCCGCATCTAAAAAATCCCGCGGCAGAACTTCTAAAAAAGGCGCATCTAAAAAGCGCGCATCTAAAAAAGGCCGTGGTGGTTCATCTAAGAGAGGCGGCTCATCTTCTGGTAGAGGCAGTTCATCTAAAAAGGGTGCTTCCAAAAAAGGAAGGTCTAAAAAAGGAGCTTCCAAAAAAGGAGCTTCGAAAAAAGGTAGAAGCAAAAAAGGTGCTTCCAAAAAGGGTGCTTCCAAAAAGGGCGCTTCCAAAAAGGGCGCTTCCAAAAAAGGAAGGTCTAAATCTTCAAGAGGAGGAGCAAGCAAATCATCACGCGGCTCCAGTAAAAAAGGTGCAAGCAAAAAAGGCGCTTCCAAAAAAGGTTCTTCCACAGGAGCCGGCGGTAGTTCAGGCGGTAGTGCCAGCAAGGGCGGCGGTTCTTCTGCAAGCCGTGGTGCATCCCCCAAAGGATCTTCCGGCGGTTCATCTCGCGGCCGTTCCTCTTCGGGCGGAAATCGCGGCGGCGGCAGTTCAGGCGGCAGCCAATATCAGGGCTCTGATATTTCCACCGGCACGCAAACTCCCGAAGGAGTTACTTCTCCCAATACAGACATGTTCGACAGCGGCGTAGCAGGCGGCGGCAATGGCAATGCATAAATCATGCTTTGATGACATAAAAAAATCCCGGCATTGCCGGGATTTTTTCTATAGAAAAAGTTCAATTAAACTTTGAAGTGGGCAAAAGCCTTGTTGGCTTCAGCCATGCGATGGGTATCTTCTTTCTTTTTGAAAGCTGCACCCTCGCCCTTTGCTGCAGCAACGATCTCGTTGGCCAGTTTATCGGCCATGCTGCGTCCATTTCTTTCACGGCTGTAACGGATCAACCATTTCATGCTTAGTGAAATCTTTCTGTCTGGACGAACCTCAGAAGGAATCTGGAAGGTGGCACCACCAATACGACGGCTGCGAACCTCCACGGCAGGAGTAACATTGGACAGAGCTCTTTTCCAGATCTCATAACCATTTTCACCGGTTTGCTTGCCTACTTTTTCAATGGCATTGTAAAAAATATCGTAGGCTACGCTTTTCTTTCCTTCCCACATAATGTTGTTCACGAACCGTGTGACCAGTTTGTCACTAAACCGGGGGTCGGGAGCGAGAGGAAGTTTTTTTGCTTGTGATTTACGCATCGCTGTCTATTGTTTTATCAGAATATTCTGATGACTGATTTATTGAATACCTGCGCTACCGCGGGTAGAAAATTTATTTCTTTGCTGCTGGTTTGGCACCTGCTTTTTCTTTCTTGGTTCCGTATTTGGAACGGCTCTTCTTACGGTCTTTTACACCAGCCGTATCCAGAGAACCACGAACGATATGATAACGTACTCCGGGAAGATCCTTCACCCTTCCACCACGGATCAGAACAATGGAGTGCTCCTGAAGATTGTGACCTTCACCTGGAATATAGGCAATCACCTCCACCTTATTGGTCAAACGAACCTTGGCTACTTTACGCAGTGCGGAGTTTGGTTTTTTGGGTGTAGTGGTATATACGCGGGTGCACACACCACGACGCTGAGGACAGCTGTCCAGTGCGCGGGATTTGCTTTTCGCCCTGATAATTTCTCTTCCTTTTCGTACTAACTGTTGAATAGTAGGCATTACGAACCTTTAAATTTTGGGATGGCAAAGGTAAAGGTCAGCTTGTGAATCACCAAAAATAGAAAATCCAAAATCCAAAAAACTTTCACAAATCTGATTACCTGGATTTTTTAGGATGGGAGACCAGGATTGGGCTTGCCCTGATTGCCAGGATTACATTATTATGGCGTTCTGTTTTATTGAGACAGAAATTTACGATGATACCTTATAAACTCTAACCGGCTTGTTGAATTTATTGAAGCAGCCTCAGTCAATCTTAAAACGGATTTCCCAAATCATGAAAAGATTTCCGATTTGATAATTTCATTGAAACCACTTCTCTGTCAATTCCAAATTCCTAATTCCCAATTCCAACTAAATACCCCAATACCTTAATACCCATCCCTCACCCCACCTTCACCATCCATCCATACTTATCCTCTCTCCTTCCCTCACGGATATCATTCAGCCATTTTTTGATCATGGGACCCGTCTGCCATTTATCGGTGTCGAATTCCATGACGAAGTCCTTGTAGCGAAGCTCTTTGATATAGGAAATGGTTGCAGCGGTTCCGGTACCAAAGACTTCATACAGGATTCCCGATTTATAGGCATCAATTATTTCGTCAATATTCAACGGCCTCTCTTCTACGGTGAAACCTGCTTCCTGCAAGAGTGTAAGGGCACTGTTGCGGGTAACTCCAGCAAGGATGGTTCCTGCTCCCAGGTCGGGAGTGATCGCCTTATTGCCAATGATGAAAATGACGTTCATCGTTCCGATCTCCTGTACATATTTGTGTTCAAAAGCATCGGTCCAGAGCACCTGGTCATAACCTTTTTTCCTGGCTTCTGCGGTTGCATACATGGCTGCTCCATAATTACCCGCGGCCTTTGCATAACCTACGCCACCCGGAACGGCACGCACGTATTGTTCCTCCACATAAATCCGCATCGGTGCATTGTAATAAGGACCGGTGGGGCTCAGAAGAATCAGAAATTTATAATTCTCTGAAGGACGAACGCCGATCACTTCATCCGAAGAAAACATGAAGGGCCGGATGTATAAGGAATGGTCTTCTTTTTCCGGGATCCAGTTTTTGTCCAATGCCACGAGCTGTTTCATTCCTTCAACAAAGATTTCCGCAGGAATGGCGGGCATCTGCATTCTTTCTGCCGAAATATTGAAGCGGTTGAAATTATCGTAGGGCCTGAAAATATAGGAATGTCCTTCGCGGTCTTTATAAGCTTTGATGCCTTCGAAAATGGATTGCCCATAATGGAGCGCAGCCAGAGAAGGGCTAAGGAGCAGGGGTTGATATGGCTTGATCTCAATATTCTTCCATTCTCCGCCTTCATAGTCGGCTTCGAGCATGTGGTCGGTAAAATACTTTCCAAAGGGCAGATTTTCCAGACTAAAACCGTGTAATTTGCTTTGTTCCACTTTGTTGATCACTATGTCCATAGCAGCAAGCATAATATTAATTTAGCGACAAAGAAACAAAAAAAAGGCCAGAACCCTGGCATCCAAATGAGCAGATGAGCCTAAACAACATACAGCTGAAACCCAGGATGCTGGCCGATCTATACGGTCATAGCCTCCTGGAAATTCCATCAGCAAAAACAAGTCGTACTGTTTTTTCACCTGGTGAGAATGGAAAGAACATCCTGGTCATCGTATCACATGATTCCGTTGCGCTCATTCCCGAATTGGAACTCAATTTTCTTACCGCGATTCTTTCTGCCTGTAAATTGACCCTGGATGATATCCTTATCGTCAATGCACGAAAAACAGAACAGCAAATGATACAGGACCTGATTGATTCTGGCGTAAAAAAGATTCTGCTCTTTGGAATCGATCCACCATCGATCGGACTGCCGATCAATTTTCCGGCCTTTCAACTCCAGCAGTTCAACCAGCGTACTTACGTATGTGCCCCATCTTTACCGGAACTGGAGGGCGACAAAACATTGAAATCAAAACTTTGGACCTGTCTGAAAACACTCTTCGGCATTTGATTTAATATGAAACTGATCTTCGCAACCAACAATGCCCATAAAGTAGACGAGATCCGGTCTGCTCTGCGGGGTTCATTGGAGGTGGTTGGTCTGGCAGATGCCGGAATTGATATAGACATTCCCGAGCCTTACGACACCCTTCAGGACAATGCTGCAGAAAAAGCGAGGACCATTTACCGCCTTACGAATACTTCCTGTTTTAGTGAGGACACGGGCCTTGAAGTATATTCATTGAACAATGAACCCGGTGTCAAGAGTGCGCGCTATGCAGGCGATGAAAGATCTTTTGAAAAAAATATCGACAAACTCCTCTCCAGACTCCAGGATTCAAATAGCCGTAGGGCCAGGTTCAGGACAGTGATCTGTTTGATATGGGAAGGACGGGAAAAATTTTTTGAAGGGATTTGTGAAGGCCGCATTACTCAAGAACCCAAAGGCAGTGGAGGGTTTGGATATGACAGCGTATTTCAACCCGAAGGTTCGGACAAAACATTCGGCGAGATGGGGCTGCAGGAAAAAAACCGCTACAGTCATCGCAGAAAAGCTGCAGACATGCTGGTAACATTTTTGAATAATCTTCAAGTAAATAAAGAATATTGAGTAACCCAAGCAACCAAATATTTTCCGATTCCGACTTAATTGAGGGATGCCTCCGGGGCGACCGCAAGATGCAGCAGGAATTGTATCAGCGGTACGCACCGAAAATGTACGGTGTGTGCCTGCGTTATGCGGGCAGCGTGGAGGAAGCAGAAGATATTTTACAGGAAGGGTTTATCAAGATATTCAATAAACTGGGAAGTTACAGAGGAGAGGGTTCTTTTGAAGGATGGATCAGGCGGATCTTTGTCAATACGGCGATTGAGCATTACAGAAAAAAAATCTACCTCCAGCCCATTACAGAAACGGAGGAGAATACAGTGGAAGGAAAATATCTCTCTGTGCTCGACAGCCTTGCTGAAAAAGACATCATTCGCCTGGTGCAACAGCTGTCGCCAGGTTACCGGACGATCTTCAATATGTATGTGGTGGAAGGATACACACACAAGCAGATCGCCGAATCGCTGGGCATCAGTGAAGGCACCAGCAAGTCGCAGCTGTCGCGCGCAAAAATGATCCTTCAGGACCTGGTGAAGGCCTTTATTGAAAAAAGAAAACAATTACCTGGAGCATGAGCATTAAAATCCAAGATAAGCTGTTGCACTATGAGCTCAGTCCTCCTGAAGGGACCTGGAATAAGATTGCTGCTACCCTCGATAATCATCCCGATCAAAAAATTTCTGAAAAGCTGTATGGATTTGAAGAAGAACCATCACAGGGTTTATGGAACCAAATCAGTCAACAACTTCATCCGTTCGCAGAGGAAAGAACCTCCATTCCCTTTTATAAAAAATATCATCGGCCACTTCGTTATAGCAGCGCGGCAGTGCTACTGATTATAGCAGCCACTATCGTCAATCTTTTGATCAGCAAGAAAACGGTATCTGAAGTACCTGCTTCACATACTGCTGAAGCTACAACACCAATAAAGCACGATAGTGCTATTCAGCGAAACGAAGAAGAGCCAATGGAAGCGTCGGTATCCATATCAGACAAGGTAGCACACTACATAAAATCAAAAAAACACGCACTGCGTGTAACCAGCTCAATCAGCCCTGCTGCTTTACTTGACCAGATGCTTCCACGCCAGGCCAGTAGAACTACGGGTATCACCGATAACATTCCTGTAGACAACTACATGGTCTTTACCGATGCTGAGGGAAAAGTAATGCGACTTCCGAAAAAACTCTTCGATGCATTTGCCTGCCCGCCGGAAAACTATGATTGCAGGGAGAAAATCAAAAAGCTGCAACAACAAGCCGCTTCGGCTGCCCTCACTTCCGACTTTGGTGGAGTGCTGGAAATGCTCCGTCATCTCGAGGAAAATCAGTAATCTTGATGATGTCGCGAATCAGGATAGACATTCCGGAAAAATTTATTTTCTCTACTGATATTGAAATCAGAATTACCGACTTGAATTACGGAGGACATGTTGGCAACGATACCATTCTTTCTCTGGTGCATGAAGCAAGGGTGAGGTTTCTGAAACAGTTTGGTTGTACGGAATTGAATTTTGGAGGAATAGGTTTGATCATGAGCGATGCAGGCATTGAATTCAAATCAGAATCTTTTTATGGAGACAACATCAGGGTTTCCGTCGCCGTGCAGGGATTCAGCAGAGTGGGTTTCGATCTTTATTACCAATTATCACGGCAACCTTCAAACAAAATTATTGCTCTTGCCAAGACCGGCATGATCTGTTACGACTATTCACTGAAAAAAGTAGTCAGTGTTCCCGAAGAAGCAAAATCGAGACTAGTTGGTAGTTGATAGAAAGTTGACAGAAGAGATAGTTGGTAGTTAATAGACAAGTTGACAGGGCTCGACGGGTCGTTAGGTGCGTTGTGATAGTTCATTTTTCTTTGGTGGCCACGACTAAATGATAAAAAATAAGACAGACCGCGTCTAAACAACCAAACCACAAACTTTAAAATTCTCTGCGGAATCCTTTGCGCTCTTCTTTCTCCCGCGGTTAGCATTAAGTATTCCAAATTTTCCAGCTTTCTTCTGCCTGGGCGTGAAGCATTTCCAGTCCGTTGATGATCTCTGCTCCTTTTTGTTCTCCCTGTTGCAGAAATTTTGTTTTTTCCGGATTGTATACAAGGTCGTACAGTAGGTGGTCGGTTGTCAGCGCCCGGTACGGAATGGGCGGATCATCCTGGATATTTGGATACATGCCCAACGGAGTTGTATTGATAATGATCTGGTGATTGCGGATCATCTCTTCTCCTATGTCCTCATAGCCAAGTTGGTTGAATTTCTTATTGCGCGATACCACGAAGAAATCAATCCCCAGCTCCTTCAATGCATATTGCACTGCCTTGGAAGCCCCACCCGATCCCAAAACCAGGGCACAATGATGATGAGGCCTTAGTCTTTTTTTCAGCGATGATTGGAAAGCAATGGCATCGGTATTGTAACCGGTGAGTGTTGATCCATTGATGCGCACACAATTGCAGGCGCCTATCTCCTCGACCATCTTCATCTTGTGGTGGAGAAAGGGGATGACTTCCAGCTTATAGGGAATTGTAACGTTGAATCCCCGCAGATTAGGAGTATTTTCCAGAAGCCCGGGAAGTTCATTGATAGAAGAGAGCTCGAAATTATCATAGCGGCAGTCCAGTAGTTTCGACTCGCTGAATTTCCGGGTGAAATAAGATTGTGAAAAGGAATGTTTGAGTGTTTTACCAATTAAGCCAAACCTTCTCATGAAGCGCTTTCTTTTTTGAGAAACAGATCAAAAGTATCGCCACGAAGTCCGATGCGCATGGCTTCCAGGGGAATTACTTCTGTGGGTGCGATATTTCCCAGGTTCACATTTGCTCCCAGCAATTCAATAAAATATAATTGCTGCGCTTTTTGCGGTGCTTCCCAAATGATTTTTTCTCCGGGGATCTGGGTGAGAATTTCCTGGACCAATCCTTCTCTCACTTCGCCGGTACCTCTGTAGATGCCCACAGTACCTGCCTCTCTTGCTTCGGCAATTACATAAGTAGAACCCGCATTGAGTTCGGCGCGCATCAGCTCAATCCATTTATAAGGAGGAATGATATGAGCTGCATCTTTACTGCCGACTTCACTCAGTACAGTCCCGTATTTTGTGAGTTTTTCGATGTATCCGCATTTTTCGGCATGTGGAATGGTGATGGATCCATCGCTTACTTCCATCATCGAGATGCCATAGCGCTTGCAAACGGAGATGTAGTCATCAAACTGGTCGCGGATCAGAAATGCTTCAAACAAAGTGCCTCCAAAATAAACAGGAAGATCATAAGAACGGTAAACTTCCAGTTTCTCTTCCAGGTTCGGAGTAACGAATGAAGTTCCAAATCCGAGTTTCACAATGTCGACATGAGGATGGTTTGCACTCAAAAAATTCTTTGCTTCATTTACACTCAGTCCTTTGTCCATGACCATGGTGATCCCGGACATGCGAGGTTTTTTGTTGCGATCCGGGATTTGCGAAAGATTAAAATTCATGGTTGTGCAATTGAAATATTTGGCCGCAAAAATAGGAAGTAAACGGTTAGGCGATGGTTAATATCATCAGCGCCCTCTTTTGTATTGGGCAATGACATCCACGACCAGCGGATTCTGTAAAATGGAAGGATTGAGTTGAACAAATTTTTTCAGATGCTTTGGTGAAACACTGAGTGCTTTGTCCAGATAGAGCAAAGCTTCTTTCGATTTGTTCATAGCAAACAATACAGCACTGAGGTAGTAAAAAAATACGGCTTTATTGTTGGTGTGACTAAGTGCGGCAAGCGCCTGTTGCCTGGCTTCAGGAAAAAACCCTGCGGTGTACAGGCATCTGATCAGGGCTTCCCATCCGGAAATGTTTCTGGGGCGTACCCGAACTGCAGTGGAGAGATATTGAACGGCTTCTTTGTATTCGTTGAGCTGCAGCTTGCATTCACCCATCAGCAAATTATATTCTGGTTGAAGCCTTTGGATCTTCAAAGCCGATTCCAGTTGCCTCACTGCGCTGCCCCACTGGTTTTCGTTATAGTAAGTACAGGCAATTTTGTACAGCAACTTGCTGTCATCAGGATTCAAATGCGATGCTTTGCGGTAATGAAAACGTGCCTGCGCATAATTTCTCAGACGATCATAACAATGCCCGATGGCCTCGTAAATCACTTCTTCGGGTTTGGAAAGTTCGAGCACCTTTTCCAATGCTTCGATGGCTTCCTTGTATTTCCTCATCCGGATATAGGCATCACCAATATTACGGTAGGCGTAGTCAAATTTTTCATCGATGGCCAGTGCATACTGGTAGGCATCCACAGCTTTTTCATAGAGCTTCAGTCCCTGGTAGGCAGCTGCAAGGTTGAACCAGGCAATTTCATTGAAAGGATGATCGTCAATGATTTTCAAATGAAGGTTGATGCTTTCTTCGTTCCGTCCGGTAAAATCGGTCCAGAAACAAATCTTGTATAGAGCTTCCTCGTTTGTGGCGTCCGCTTCAAGAATTACTTTGAGGCAGTCGAAGACCTTGTCGAATTCTTCATAATCATCATAAACATCAGCGAGCTCGAACAACAGCTCCACTTTTTCTTCGCCTTCAAAAAACTGAACCGCCTTTTCCAGCAGGTCCACCGCTTTTTCCTGCATGTCCATTGCCAGAAAGGCGTCGGTCTTCAGGATGTATAAATTGATGTCTGTGGGATCGAAAAGTTCGGCTTTCTCCAGAATGCGCAAGGCTTCACTGTATTTACGGGTGGCCAAAAGCAGGTCGGCTTTTCTGATCAAAAGAGCACCGGAGAAAGGATAATATTCGATGGCGGTTTCAGCGGCTTCCAGGGCCTTTGCCAGGTCTTCCTGGTCGTCGAAATAGTCTATGATTTTTTCAAAAGCTTCCTCCTCGAAAAAAGAAGACTTACCGCCATTTCTAAGGCTGTAATACTGCTTCAACAGTTCGTCTATGCTTTCTTTATCGTGGTATGGATCTGTTTTCATCTGAAATCTCCTTAGACAAATTACTTGATTCCCTTAAAAAATTGATCTTTTATGTAACAAATTCTTTTCTGACGCGTTAAATAAACTGTAAAGAATCGGAATAGAGGTTGAAAGAATGTTAATTTTTATTATTATCTTTGTCGCAAAATGAACCTGACCGTCTCCATAATCAAACGTCTGCTCAAAAGAAAGCTGGCTACTGCCGTGCTTCTTTCAGCATCCCTGGCTGCTTTTGCCACTTTGGGTGACGGAGGCAAAAGAGGCATTCACACATCGGTTTCTGTAGACAGGTTCAATCCCAGGACTTTCTCTCTTCGCACCGGATACTGTAACAATAACCTGTTGGTTCCCAGGCAAGAGAAATTCATTTTGCTGAATACAGTGATTACTTATCAAAAAGGAAATGCCACTTATATTATTCCTTTGAAAAAGAAAGTACTTCTGGATAAGATCAAATTCAACCCCGCTCCTCCCAAATTTTAAATCTCAATCGCTCAAATTATTAGCTGTAGTCCACACAGTGGATTTTCTATTGACTGCAGTCTGATCTATTTTCCTCCCTTGCTTTCTGCATATGTCATTAAACGGAAACCGGATTTGGGAAGGTCAAACTTGGAAGCCTGCACCGGACTGAAGCTGATTTTGGAAACTGTGTAGGTTACTTTCTGGTTTTTTGAATCAATCTCGTATTCCAGTGCCATACCAGGAAGCGTTCTCGTTTCATACTGAAAGTTTTTGTTTTCCGGTACCAGGTCCGGGGTGTACCATACAGTATATGTGGTACCGTCCTGAAGTGTTCCCGTGGCTTTTTTGCATTTATAACCCAGAATGGTTTTCTCCGCTACAGGGTCGTAGGTGTAAATGATTCCTTCATATTTTTTATTCGCATCCTTCCAGTCATCAGCAGTCAGTGTGATCATGTATTTCTGCTCACCAAATTCTTTCAGGATGGTAATGGCATGCTTGTCTTCATCATAAATAGTGGTCAGAGTACCCAGTGAGCTCACCATTTCTGTACGGCTCTTGTTTCCCTTGATATAGCTGGCCACGGTGGCTCCGTCGAGATAATCTGCATTCTTGGGCTTATCTGAGCCCGTATTGATAACGATATCATATGAGACCGTTCCCTCAGAAAATTTTTTTTGCGCCTGCGAAGGCAGCATCAAAAACAAGACAAAACAAATGAGTATCAGACCAGATTTCATCATATACATTATTGGATTAAGACGATTCAAACATCTTCAATAGTTGCAACCGGGATTGTTAGGATATTCTTTGATTACCAGGATTAATTGACTCCGGACTACCGTCTCCCCTTGTTCTGATTTTCCCGAAGCTGCTTCTGTTGTTCCTGCATTTGTTCCAGCCTTTCCGCCCATTTCGATTTGGCTTTTGGCTTTTTACGATTTGCCTCCATTCTTTTAAGAATCTTTTCGTGATCAATGATGTAGGTCTGGATCACAAACTGCAAGGCAAGGGTGATCAGGTTCGATACCGTGTAATACCAGGTCAATCCCGATGGCAGTCTGTTAAAAACAAACAGCAGGATAAAGGGAAAGAAATAAGGCATGTATTTTAACACGGGATTGTTCTGATCGGGCGTCATGTTCATGCTGTACAGCGAAATCAAAAAGCTGGTGGACACGGCCGTGATGGTAAACAAACTCACATGGTCGCCATAAAAGGGAATACTAAAAGAAAAGTTAGCAATGGAATCATATTGAGAAAGGTCGTTGGACCACAGAAAATGTTGTCCGCGCAGCGCCACATTGGAATTGAAAAAACTATACAGCGCAAAGAAGATCGGGATCTGCAACAAGGCAGGAATACAACCTCCAAGTGGGTTCACACCCGCTTCACGAAATAATTTCATCTGCTCTACACTCATTTGCTGCTGATCGCCTCCGTGTTTGGCCTTGAGCTGGTCGATCTCGGGACGCAGCACTTTCATTTTTGCTCCGCTTAAATAACTCGAGTAAGTCAATGGAGAAATCAGCAACCGGATAAACAGAGTAAGCAGTAGAATTACGATCCCGAAATTAGATGTGAGCTTGGAGAAAAGATCAAATATGGGAATGATGATCCAACGGTTGATGTATTTCACAAAAGCAAACATGCCACTTCCGAGGTTCACCATGCTTTCCATATCATTACCATACTGCTTCAGTGTTTTATAATCGGTAGGACCATAATACAGGGCCAGTGGAATAGTTGCTGAAGGAGAGGAAGGCAATTGCACGCGAAGATCTGCGGTTGCTTCAACCACTACTTTCTGATCCGTCGAAGGAGGTGTCTTCCAGGAAATGTCTCCTGATGTAAAATTATTTTTGGCAACCAGAGTGGTATTGAAGAATTGTTGTTTGACCGCAACCCAGTTTAATGGTTTTTTAAATTCCTCGCTGTTGCTGCTTAGCGCGGAACTATGGTCATAGTCACCATTTTCGCGATAACCGATCTGTGACTGCTGTCGTTCATAATTGATATCCTTTTGCTGTTTTACAGCCCTGTTCTGCCAGGTAAGAAAAACTGTGTTGTTCGATAAAAGCTGATTGACGCCATTGATCTGAAGATTAAAATCAATCATGTAATTGGGTCGAACAAGAAATTGATGAACGAGAGAATTTCCATTGTGATCGTGAAGACTGTAGCTAATGATCTGTGAACTGTCAGGACCCATGCTCACCGGATCTTCCGTAAAATAAAGCCCTGAAATATCTTCGGGCCTTCCATTTTCCTGGATGGTATAACTGATCTTGTCAAATTCGGTAGCAGCGAGGCGAACGTTATTACTATCAGGACCCTTAAATTTTTTCAGTTCCACCCATTTTGGTTGTCCGCCTTTATTGGTAAATGCGATTTTGATCAAACCATTTTCTACGACGCGCGTTTGTTCTGTTTGGGCCTGTTGAAAGGAAGTATCTTTTGGATTCCGGATGGAATCAGCAGCGAGAGAATCCTTGCTGGCTGTAAGCGGATCGGTTTTTGGCTGACGGGCTTTTGCTACGGAATCCAGTCTTGCTTTTTCTCTTTGTTCTTTTGCTTGTTGCTGGCTGTTGTAATAAAAGAAACCAAAAAACAGCAGGGCGAGGATAATAAAGCCTATGACGGTGTTGCGGTCGAAATTCATTTGCGGTCAATAATTTAAGTTCCGGCGTCAGCTCGTAATGCTGACCTCCTGCGTTTAAAGGCGGCAAAGATAGTCAGCCGAGGGCAGTTCTGTGTCTGAAGTTCGGAAATAA
>JBJMLU010000252.1:0-5984 GCA_045805145.1 Flavisolibacter sp.
GGACATTATTTGGGTCCTTAATCCAAAAAATGATTCACTGGAAAACCTTTGCCTTTATATCCGCGAGTATGCGGTTAAATTTTTCGAGTCATCCGATACGCGTGTTGAATTCGAATTTCCACAACCCATGCCCTCTATGAAACTATCGGAAGAGCAGAGAAGAAATATTTTTCTGGTGATCAAAGAAACCCTGAACAACACAGCCAAGCACGCCCATTCTACCCTGGTAAAAATTTCGGTCATTTTGTTTGCCCACGGGCTTTTGATCCGCATTGAAGACAATGGTAAGGGCTTCGAATATTCAGAAGTTCGTCCATTTGCCAATGGCCTTTCCAATATGAAAGGAAGAATGGAACAGGTGGGGGGAGAGTTTCGTCTCCACTCCGAGCCCGGGAAAAGAACCGTAACAGAGCTGGAACTTCCCTCTAACATCTTTGTGTGATCTAAAATCCGGGGAAGGTTGAATAAATTTGTCTTACAACTGCTTTCATGATTACTGTTGCCATTGTAGAAGACATCCGGGAGATTCGTGAAGGATTGCGACTGCTCATAGACAACAGCAATGAGTTTTCCTGCAGCCAGGTATATGCAACAGCCGAAGAAGCCCTGAAGGAAATTCCAGTTTGCGAACCAGATGTGGTCCTTATGGACATTCATCTTCCCGGCATGGATGGAATTGAATGCACCCGTCATCTCAAACAACAGCATCCGAAAGTGCAATTCATCATGAGCACCATCTATGAAGAAGACGACAAGATTTTTGAATCGTTGAAAGCGGGAGCTACTGGCTATCTGCTGAAAAAAACAGAACCCACAAAAATTCTTGAAGCCATTCATGAAGTATTCCAGGGTGGATCTCCCATGAGCACACAAATTGCACGTAAGGTGATCAGCTCCTTTCAATCGAAAAACGGCATCGAAGAAAATTCGATACTCACTCCCAAGGAAAAAGAAATTCTCAAAGCACTTTCCAGAGGATTGCGTTACAAGGAAATTGCTTCCGACCTGCACATCAGCATTGAAACTGTTCGAAGCCATGTCCGTCACATCTACGAAAAGCTCCATGTCCAAAGCCGCACGGAGGCATTGAATAAACTAAGACAAATTTAGAAGCTGCGAGCTGTGAGCTTTGAGCTGCGAGATGGAGAAAGGCTGTCGGCTGTTAGCTGATGGCTATTGGCTTTCGATTGGAGTAGCCTGCGGCGAAAACAATGTGGGCATGGCGGGGTTTAGTTGGAGGTCGTTTATTTGATAGGAAGAGTTTTTAATGCGTAGAGTATTTTAACCGCAGTTGGAGAATAGAAACGCGAGGGTACAAAAAACTAAATGATAAAGGTCTTATACTTACAGGTCAGAGCGCTCACTCGGGGGCGATTGCTTGCGCCACCCGAAAGGAAGCGACTTCGCCCCTTGAGTGCCTTATCATTTAATCCTTGCGGCCCTCGGCGGTTAAAAAACCCGCCCCACCAAAAACATCTTCCTGAAACATCACCGACTTTCAGGAAGATCATACTATTCCCACCATTATCCAAGCCGCAGGCTACTCCAATCAAAAGCCAATAGCTATCAGCTAACAGCCGACAGCCTTTCTCCATCTCGCAGCTCAAAGCTCACGGCTCACAGCTTTTCCATCACTACTTACACTTCTAATTTCCATCTTCACTCCATTGTCACATTTTCATGCGATTGACTCTGGTAAAAGCTAAGGTTAGCTTCGTCACAAATTTCTTGTTATGAGAAAGCTCTTTGGTCTTCTTACAATTTTATTTGTTCTGGGCATTTCATCTGCTGTCCACGCGCAGGGGATTCTGAATAAAATAAAGGACAAAACAAAAGATAAAACAGAACAGCGCGTCGATGATAAAATAGACAAGGCCATTGACGAGGCGCTCGTTAAGGCAGAAGACGTCGCAAAAACGTCTTCGGATCAAAGCAATAGTTCGGTTCATGAAGCAGCCGTAAAAACCTCGGACAGCAGATGAAACTATTATTGTTCATTGGATTGTTGATTCCGGTTGCAGCAGTACAAGCCCAGGCAAAAAATGTACGCGGCAGCTATTTTTTTACACTAACGGGGGAAAATTACCTGGAAATAAATGGAGAAGGTTCCCTGCACAAAAGGGTTGAGTTCAAATCCGGCTATGGCGACTGGTATGTTAAGCCGGGGGACGCCTGCGCCTCAATTCGTCTTCGGTTGGGAGAAGTTGGAAATCAGTACGAACTAGACCTGGGCTGGGATGGAGCTGAAAAGGAGCAGCAAATTGTACATACGGGAACGTTTCAAAACAATCGTTTTTTTCACTTCGCAGAGCCAGGTCCTCAGGCTTTTTACTGCGATGTATCAGAAGATGATAAATCCACTTCCATCCATGTGATACAAATGGATGAAACAACCTTGATTGCCGACATTGACGGTATGGCCAGCGCGAACCTGCGCCAGGCCGGGAACTGGGGAATGAGACCGGTACACGTACATGGAAAAATCAGTTTGAAAAAGGAAATCAACGCCCGCATACTCACCAGCAAATTTGGTGACTGTGTTCCGATGGTCTATAACAAAACACCTGGCGCTGAAGACAGAACTCCTTCTGACTGTGAAATAAAATTTGACCAATATCTCGGAGACCAATTCGACAAAGCCATTTCTGAGCCGCTGAAAAATTATTTTGAAACCCTTGGTTATAGCAAATCAACACATGAAGAACATGCACTAGTGAGCGTTCCGTTTTCTTTTCACGAAAGATTTTTTGATAATTATTTCGCAGCACATTCCAACGTTACACTCACGCTTGTCAACAAATCGCTACCCAATCTTTCCATTGGCACCCGCGTGAACGAGATCAGTGACAGTCTGGTACTGGAGGAAAAAAAACGTACAGGAGAGGAACCGGACATGTCGGTAATACTCGACAAGACCATGAAGATCTATCAGGACCAGAAAGAAGCCAGTGCCCGAGCCATTCATGTATACTGGTGGATCAACACGGCGGAAAAATTTGTGTTTGGTGGAAGCATTTCAAAAAATAATCTTGATATAGGAGGGTATTTGTTGGTAGCGGGAAAAAGAAAATCAGAAACGCATGGCCGTGGCGATTCTTTTCACCATGAGATCTTTCCCAATGAAGCCCTTGCCTGTATCGGTCATTGGGATCAGCCCGTGGTGAGGCCTTATGATGAGACCACAATGGAACTGGTACTCACCCCGCGTTTTCATGAATCAGCTCCGCATCTTTCAGTACAAACCATGGTGATCATCATTCAATGTGTTCCGGAGTTGCGCGAGAAAGTTTTGGAACTGATAGACTGGAAGACGCTCAATGCTATGGTGGAGCGATAATTTTTAGTTCAACTGCTACTCTGATAACCTTCAAACATATACCTGCCAATTATGAGCATACGAATAAAAACACTCTGTGGTATTGCCCTGCTTTTCTTTGTCCATACCACTTTATTTGGGCAATACTCGGAATTGAGTCCGGACAGCGTCAAAAATGATTTTCTCTGGTTCAAAGGTCACTGGAGCACTACAAAAAAAAATGTGTTCGTCATCGATTCATCATCAGGAACTTCAGGAACGGTTACAGTAAAAGGAGATGGAAGCCTCAATATCCAAACAGGTGATGAAAAAAACTGGAACAGGCGTCTGGACGATGCCGTGAAAGATATTGAAGCAATGGAAACAAAATACATTGAAGGAGAAAACCAGATGCAGGAAATTGCCCGCAATATGCACCTGCTGCTGAAACCTGAACTCGATACTTTGAAAAACAACTGGCAGTCTTTAAAAGTCCAACCGGCGAAAGACGAACAGGTGAATCCATCGAATGGACTGACGAATAAGGCCAAAACTTTAGAACAAGATTGCCAGCAGTGGAAGCCGAAGTACGATGCCATCATCAATTATTACGAGGCGCACCACAAAGACAAGGACGCAGACCTTAACAATCCACCACCACCAGAATTTAACTACGATTGCTATTCCTGTGATTCCAATCTCAGAAAGTTCTACTTCCGTAAGCTGAGCTCATATACCCATGATTTTTTTCTTCCTGAATCAGACCTTCTACGTGATGCTATGAGCATGCTGCGTTCGCTGGTGATGGTCGGCCGGTCTGATGATATTGACGGAACAGCTGTGAATGTGTCCATGGATCAACAGACAGCGGAGACTATTGATAAGGCGTTTCACAAAGACAAGAATGACCCATCGAAATCCGGCAGCTGCGCCTATCTTGAAAATTGGAAGTTGACAAATGCGATCCAGTTTCTTGCCATGCGATGCCTTTGGCGTGCAAAGAAACTGGTAAGGGACAATTACAAAAGCAAAAATTACGCAGCCGTTGAAGCCTGCATCAGGGTTTATTGTCAGGCATTGCGCGACAACTGCCTGTTGGGGTTTGCAACGGACAGGGGCCAGGATGAATACATGATAGACCTCGCAGTCATGGTCGGGGAGGTTTACAACCAGTACAAGAATAAGCTGCTAAAAGAACACGACTGGTCGCAGTTGGGTAATCTTCCTTTCATCATTGGACTGCTTCGTAGCAAGGCTTTTCTAGGCGAAAGTTCCGAAGACGAAAGCTACGTGAAACTAATCGATATCCTCAACAGGTTTCATCTTACCATTGATATGGATATTAAAGTAGGAGGCAATGGACAATACGCAATTGCGCATCTGAAAGGTGAATCAAAGGTCTGTCCCTATTTTCAGCAAGATAGCAACCGTTGTTATAAATGGGTTCTGGTGGAAGATAAACCTGACCCGGCAAACCGTCCGGTAAAAAAAGCGGTTCAGGAAATTAAATGCGGCGTTATTGCTAACGAAATAATCGGGGGTGGACCAACACCTGTTTACATTGGTACAAAAAATTACCTGGCGATGATGAAACAACTGAGAATGAATTTCTGTAATCCAGGAGAAGATACCATTGTGCTTACAGGTTTTCGTCCGGACCCGATCATGGGCGGAGTATGGCAGATACCCCGGGCTCCCAATGAACTCCTGAATATTAATGGACTGGATCAAAACTTTATGGACTTTGATAAAATGGAGGAATTGTATCAATCAGGTGAGGCAGCAGCTGGTGCAGCAGATGAAGAAAAAAAAGCAAAAATGATGATGGCCCAGTTGCAAGCCATGAAGGCATCGTCTGGCGGGAAAATGGATATGAAGCAAATTCAGAAATTACAGGAAATGGGCAGCCAGATTACAGCTCTGGGAACCGATTCCCGGGTGGCTGCGATGTTACAGTTTGATTTTCCTCTTGAAATAAAAAATAAAGACAATACTCTTGTCAAAAAAGTAGTGAACGCGCAGGAGACCAATCCAAAAGCTGCATCGGTCATTTCCTATGGATATTACCGGGTCACCATTGAATTCAAATAACTCAGAGTTTCAATGATAGACCTTCAATTTTCAAATATGAAAAGGATAAGTTCGGGCCAGTTGCCCTGGCAATCTGCTTTCTTGACGGTCTTTTCTTAAAGGTTGGTTTTTTTCTTTTTCCACTTTTGGCTTTCCCCAAAAGTGGAGCAAAAACTCTAGGCACTCCGAATCCCGCACGTGCGGGAGGATTGCCGGCCGCGGCACAACGGTCAGCGAGAGCTTGTCTCGGGATTGCATTATACCAGGCAGTTAGCGTTTTAAGATCGAAGGGCTTTTTATCGAAGAAGGGTGAAGGCGCTGTGTTGCCTCCGCCTTCGGTGGAGCTGGAGCGGTCTTGTGAGTTTTGCGATGATGTTAATGAATGATCTTTGGTTTCATTGTTTTGGAGCGCCTTACTGCTTGTCAGTGTACTGCGAGGCGGTCCTAGACCTGGTGCTCGCTTCGCTTGCAAGGAGATTGCCGCGCTGCGCTCGCAATGACGCCTAAACTACGATGGTCACTACCGGTTTTATTGCTGCCTTTAATGCAAGCACTGTCTAAGACCTGATGCTCGCTGCGCTCGCAACGTCGCCAAATCAAAAATGCATTACTGTTTCGA
>JBJMLU010000253.1:0-48542 GCA_045805145.1 Flavisolibacter sp.
AAAAAATAACCAAACACAAAAATAATCCGATCAAAATAATCCTCGAAAAATTTAATGAAGGCAGGATCTATCGCATCGTTGCCTGAATCAGATTGTGTGGGAACAGTAACAGGTGAACTGGGATTATCTATAGGGAAATAAGTGGGTGCAACTTGGGCTGAAGCGGTGGTGCTAACATTCTCTTGCTTACCTTCTGCTTTATCTTTTTCGATAAAGCCCTTTTCCTGTAAGAATGCTTTTAGAGACATACAATTTGTTTTGGTAGAAAATGTTTTTCATAATGTAGAGCGGGGTGAAGTTGCTAAAAATATAACATTTCTCAAAATTATTAAGACTCAAAAGATAATTTATTATCATTTTAAGCAATCTATCCGATGCCTTTGTATTTTTCGGTTTCTACGAATACTATGGATATCCCGAGCGTTCGCTATACAGAAGTATTGAAGAAAGTCCTGGACTATGCTAAAGCTGTTTTGCAAATCCAGGTAATAGATACTTCTGATCTTGATCCATATTTTAAAGGCGATCTTGATGGAATGCGTATTTGGATTGCCAGTGCTTTGGAGGACGACGAAGAATTGTTTAACGTGGTACATCTTATCGGTCATTCGGTTCAATGGAATGTAAGTGATAAGCTGCGTGCTCTGGGTTCGGTTTTGCACGAAAAACCAAACGATGAATTGCTGCACCAACTACAGGAATATGAATGGGAAGCTAATTGTTATGGGCTTTATATACTCCACACACTTGAAGTATATGACCTTGACCAGTGGCTGGCTGAAAAATACAGGGTGGATATGTTTTATCTCACCCATTATTATAAAACAGGTGAAAAATTGAAAGAAATAACAGACATCAGTCTTGCTTACCCGTTTACCTGGCCTTTGGTTGAAAAGAAAATACCTTTATTTGTTCCCCGTGCCAATCCTGAAACAAGAAGAGGTATTGTGATTGATTTTACCGATTCTGTAAAGAAAAGCAGGAACAACTAAAAGTCCTTTAACGATAATATCAGCTTTCCTAAACGTGGTTGATCCATTCTGCTGGAAATTATTATCATAAGCTCCAGCTAACTTAGAAAACAGAAATGAACATGCCTGAACTACCAGACATAGAAGTTTTTTCGCGCAATTTGACCAGGATGTATGGCGGAAAAAAACTTTCCAGGATCAAGGTGGTAAACAACAAGAACATCAAGGATTCGCAAAAGGAGCTTTCAAAAGCCCTGGAAGGAGAAAAATTAAAGGAAGTATACCGGTCTGGAAAGGAATTGAGATTTTTATTTGCACAAAATAAAATAGTCGGTGTTCATCTGATGCTCACGGGCGATCTGATTCCCTTTGAAGGAAAGAATGAACGAAAATCCACCAAGGTGGAATTTCACTTTGAAGATGGAATGAACCTGGCCCTGACAGACCGGTTCAAAAACGCTTTCATCAAACTAAATCCGCAGGATAAGGAAGGCATTGATGCACTTGATCCAAAACTCAATTACCGTTTTTTGAAACAGGCGCTGAACAGAAAAGCCGCAATTAAAAATGTGCTTCTCGATCAGAATGTCATACGTGGCATTGGAAACGGATATTCCGATGAGATCCTTTGGCTGACCCGCATTTCTCCATTTTCAAAAGCCAATGCCATTCCTGATGAAAAGATCAGGGAACTGGCAAAGAATATCAAAAAGGTTTTAAAAAAAGCAACTGACAAAATTTATAAAAATTATCCGGGCCTCGTTCATGGAGAAGTCAGGGATTTCATGGAAATACACACAGCAAAGAAAGACAAAACTCCCACCGGCGCTACCATCAAAATAGCCAAAAGAGGAATGCTGAAAACTTACTACACAGATGAACAGATATTGTACTGACTAAATGATTCAACAGAAATTGGCACGGATAAAGACTAACCGCTGAATCAAAAAGGTTCATAATGCGAAAAGGGTCTGTAGACACAAACCCTTTTCCTGACGATTGCTATGTTTGTCTGCTTTGGGTAATTGAATTGAGAGACTAAGGGGGTTAATGACAATCTATTTAAATCAGCTCCAAAAACAATTCACGTCAACACAATCCTAATCATTCCGCCAAATAGATTTCAGCTGGTAAACTTCCATTTTCTTCACCAGTGCTTTTCGGTCACCGCCGCGGCCCTTCACATAAGCTTCAATCTTTCCGGTCTTTTCCATATCGAAGGGTGCTACATAATAGATCTCTCCATCATTAATAAAAACTTCAATGATGTTCTTGTCAACAATGGCTTCAATCTTAAAAATCTCTGTGCCCGGCTTCACATATTCATAACTGGCTTTTGTATTTTTCGAAGTTGCTGAGAACACGCCCAGCAGGTCATTGTATTCGATCTCGTATCCCAGTATTCGGAGTCCGAACTGGTTGGCATCTCCCTTCTCAAACTCTGTGATCACGTGAATAGCATCACCTGAAACAGCCAGGCTTACTCCCTCATTTGCTCTGATCAATTTGTTTTCCACTACCTGGGCATTTTGATGCAGTGAGCTTATTTCGGTGATGGGCGTGGGACATAACCTTAGTCCGTCAAAACTGTTTCTCAATTTCAGTTGCGTAGGAAAGAACATAGCCTGGTTAAAAGGCATATTGGGATCGGTGATGCCCCTGCTCCATCCAATTTGCACACGACGGTTGTTGGGCTCATTGTTGAAAGTCTGCGCAGCATAGAAAAATCCACCACCGTAATCATATTTTTTTAAGTGCTGGTCGATTTTAAATTGCTTGCCGTCAAAATCACCCACAATATACCTGCCGCTTGCATCCGACATCACCCACTTCGTCACACCGGGCTGCCCTTCTACCAGCAACGGATAAAGGTCAGGACATTCGAAAAAACCAGGTACGCCCGATTGATAGGTCCAGTTCTTCAAATCAGGTGAGGTGAAGATCAGATGCTGATTAACAGTAGCCTCCTGGCCAGTAGACATTTTTTTTGTTCTTTCCATATCCCAAACCACCATCACCCAATGATTGCCCGGGGCATACCAGAAAACTCTCGGATCCCTTCCGCGGTGTTTGAGAATGGGATTGCCTTCATAGTCTTCAAAGGTCTTTCCATTATCGTAACTCAGTTTCAGACATTCTCCTCTTCCCGTACTGGTGTACACCGCAACCAGAGGATCCACCCCATTTTTTCGGAATCCGGAAGTGTTTTTTACATCTACTACGGCACTCCCGGAAAACGCAGCATCTCTTTCCGAAACCGGATAAAGAGCTTCAGACGTCTGTTTCCAATGCACGAGGTCTTTGCTCACCGCATGTCCCCAGTGCATATTACCCCAGGCCCAACCATAAGGATTGTGCTGATAGAAAAGATGGTATTGTCCTCCATAATAAATCAGTCCGTTCGGATCATTGATCCATCCACGCTGGGAAGAAAAATGCACTTGCGGTCTTAATGTTTCATTATACAGGCTGTCTTCACCCGGAAACTTTGAATCCACATACACCGTCTTCAAACCACGTGTAGGATCTTCATTGAGTTCCTTTTTCACCGTTGATGTTGTCTGCGTGATATTAGTGAAGGCACCGCCAGCCGGAATATTCAGCCTGGAAATTTCCAGGGTAAGTGTTTGCCCCTGGTAGGGAGATACATCAAAGAACACCCAATAGTCCGGGTTTTCTGAAGCCAGCTTAATGGTAAACTGGTCGATCATTTTCCCATTCAGGGAAATCTTTGCGCGTGTCAAATGGTTGGACTCGGTAACGGGGAAGTTGAGATAGGTTTGTCCCTTTGCTATTTTTATTTGCCTTACCGTATCGCCGGAGGAAAAATCCTGCGCGTGAAGACTCAAACTAAAACCAAGAGCGAAGAGAACAGTTGTTATTTTCATTTTATTGAATTATCAGTTGAAAGATTTCAAGCCAGCATTTTACGGGCGGGTCCATCCGGATCGTTCTGAAGCATTGGAGTGTCGTTCAATACCATGGTCTCTCCCTGCTCAGAACTATATCTCGACCAGTTGGGCAATCCACCGCCATTGGGATTGCCGGTCTTCATAAACCGAATGAGTGAACCTGCCATCCTGGTGGATAATTTTTTTGGCCTGTTGCCACCTCCCGTATGAGACAGCATCAAATCAGTATTGTAAAACCAGAAACAGATATCGCTGCAATGAAACGACCGTAGCCGGTTATCGAACAAAGGAGGCAACCATCCAAACCAGGCCACATAGACGGGCGCTGATTGCTTTGATTTCACATCAGCCAGTGCTAGTACATTCTGCCGGTTACTGGTAATGAGTGTCCAGATCTCCACCGGCTTCTTGTCCGGAAAAGTTTTGCGGTATGCATCGAGCACCATATCCGTTTTGTCTTTGAAGCGGTCTTTGAGCTTGTCTTTTACTTCCGCAAAACTGATGTTCTCCAATTTTGCATCATATCGGCTGGGAGAAGCTTCATAAAAAGTAGAACAAAGGATCATGGGAATATTGTCTGCCTGCGGCGAACCCTGTGGAAAGAAAGGATGTTGAGGCAAATAGACGCCGTCAACTACCGGACTGAATCCTCCCATCATTCCAATGGCACCGGATTCCTCGCGAAGTTTCCGGACCGCTTTTGTAGCCAGCTCATTGTACTGTTGCCAGGACATTTGCTGGAGCTGTTCTATTTGTGAAGCAGAGAGGCCTGCTTCTTTGAGAATATATTCGCCCAGCTTTTCGGAATTTTCTTTGTTCCCCGAGCGAAGCGATGATCCACTCAAAGCAACTCCTTTATGAAACAAACCTTTTGCCGTAGGCATGGCTGTTAGTATACATACTTTTGCTCCGCCACCTGACTGCCCCATGATGGTGACATTGTTGGGATCACCTCCGAAGTAGGTAATATTATCTTTCACCCATTCCAGTGCCGCCACAATGTCCAACATGCCCACGTTGCCCGACGCTGCAAATTTTTCACCGGCAGCTGCCGCAAAATTGGAAAAACCCATAGCGCCTAGTCGATGGTTCACGGAACAAAAAACAATATCGCCAAAGCGCGAAAGATTTTCACCCATGTATCCATCCTGCTCGTGTGAATTACCCGCTGTAAATCCTCCGCCATGCAGCCAAACCAATACCGGCCTTTTTTTATTGTCCTTGATGGAAGGCGTCCAGACATTCAGGTTCAAACAATTTTCACTGACATCGTCATAATTCCAATGGTCAAGAAAGGAAGCATTGGGATCTGCATATCGCCGCTCCAGATTTTGCGGAGCGGAATTGCCCCACCATACAACCGGTTTAGTTTCCGTCCAGGGTGTTGGTTTTTTTGGCGGCATGAAACGGTTGGCTCCCGAAGTATCAGCGCCATAGGGAATGCCCAGGAAAGTATAAATATCCCTGAGAATATATCCTCTCACTTTTCCATTGGATGTATCGGTAACGGCTATGTCATCACCAATAAAAAGTAATTGTTCACCGGTATTGTCTTTTGGTTTTCGGTCTTCCCTTGCAAGAAGGGATAAGGGCGTGGCAGTGCCGATGCTAATGCCGGCAGCGCTCAATCCCAATTTCTGGAGAAAACTCCTTCTGTTTGATTGCATGATTATTTTTTTGGGGGTTCAGCAAGAATTAGTTTTTACGGTACCCATTTATTCATAAATACTTTTCATTTGCCAGCAGTCAATGGACCTGACCAGTGTAGCAGCGCCCTGCGAGCGAATCGAAACAGATTTGCTGTCCTCTCTTCCCGGATAAACACGTGCACCCAGCGCCTGTTTGCCGTTGACAAAAACTTCTACTACACTTTTGTCAATAAAGATTCTTAGCCGGAGCGGCTCACCGGCATCCAAATGCACTTGTGCTTCTTCCGGCGGCCTTGTCCGAACTCCTTCCAGACCCGATGAAGTAGAGGTCTCGAGCACGATGGTACTGTTTCTGATGGGTGGCGGCTGACCGGGTACACTTACATTGGGTCTTCCGGGGCTGTATCCCCGCTCTCTGAAAAAAAGAATGCGCGTATATTCTTCCCTCCCTGGTGAACGGAGCACGTCCAGTTCAATCACTGATGCGCTGCTGGTATCTATTTCAGCAAGAATTTCCATGGCATTTCCCTGAATGTTCTTCAGTACAACTTCTTTATTGGCAGGCAGGCTTAGTGGGCCCTGGTGTTGGTGATCGTAACGCAGGGATTCAATATCACCTGCAGGCTCCATTCCCAGCTGGTCTTTGTCCAACAAGTTCAGTTGCCTGGGCAGGGTCATGATCTGGTTCCATCCCTGCCTGCTCATTCCTGGATTCATATTGAATATAATGATCACGCCGCCTTTTCCATCGGGAGTTGCCGAAGGCGCATGCACGCCTGCAGGACTCACCGCGCCATGGTTGAATTTTCCATTGCTGGTAACCACAAACTTGTCGTTCACTTTATCATAATCCCCCAGCAGGTATTGTCCTCCACTCATATGACTGAAGAAGGCCATGATATAACGGTTACCAATAGGCCAGAAATAGGGACAGGCACCATCATCGCCTACCATGGTAAAGCGGTCGCCCTGCACAAATTCGTGAAGGTATTCCCAATTGGCCAGGTCTTTGGAACGGAAAAGAAAATCAGACCTGACCTCTTTTCCTCCGGGCCCGGTTGCTGTTCTTCCTGCTGAAAGGGAATAATACACACTGTCTTTTTTCCAGATGCAGGGATCGAAAACATTATAAGGCAGTGGAAATCCTGTAGTGCTTTGCAGAGGAATCACTGCTTTACCGGATACCTTCTCCCAATTCAACAACAAGGGGTCCGATGAAATCGCTACCATGTTTCCTGCCATAGGCCCATGATACATCGCAATCACCCGGTTGTCTTCCACATAAGTGGCGCCGGAATAAACGGCACGTTCAGGATTGGGATAAATCGCATAAGGAAGATCGCGCCAGTGAATCAGGTCCTTGCTAACAGCGTGGCCCCAGTGCTGACGGGGATCTTCAGGCGGGTAAGCCTGGTAAAACAAATGCCAGTTGCCTTTCCAGTAACAGAGTCCATTGGGATCATTCAGGTTTCCCTCGGGATTTACGTAATGATAGATGGGACGATATCTGTCTGCAGCTAATTTTTTTCTTGACTCGGCAAAACGCAGAATCAGAGGATTGGTCTTTAATTGCTCCTCCTGATCCTGAAGGGAGTTTGGAAAACTAAACTTTGGAACCTTGGAGGTATAATCGGTTGGACCACTCTGGCTGTTTTGCATCTGACCGGATGCCGGGATAATCGCTATCAAAAAAAGAACAAAGGACAAGCAGGGTTTTTTTCGCGGGTAAAACATCTTTAAAAATTTTGACTGGCAGCATGCGAAGTGAAATGGGTCATTTTGGATGCGATGATTTTTTCAACAAGAACTTTTTGAAGGCCTTTCTTTTATCACTGCCTGTGCATGAACCTATCGGTTAGCGATTAAAATTTCTACTTAAATTATTTGATCTTCCCTCCAGTCCAGGCCGAGTAAGTCATCGATTTTGGCCAGATGGAATCCAGTTCGTGCACCTCGAGTTTCTTAACAATGAATTTCCGCGTAACCGGCTGCACACTGCCAAAAGATCGGACCGGCGCAACGGTTGCCTGAATCTTTCCGTTTTTCTGACCCTTGAATTCAGTCACATAATAGACCTCTCCGTCGTTCACATAGACCTCCAGGATATTTTTGTCCAGTATCGCTTCTATCTTGAATATATCTGTATTGGCCTTTACATATTTTATCGTCATAGCGTTTGCAGGCATTGCAAAAGGATTGGCTGGTGCGGGTTGAGAGCCGGGAACCATTGGAGGAATAGCAAAGAATTGCCATTCATTATCATACCTCAATTCATATCCTTCGATGTTGATGGAAACCGGCGCATCGCCTTTTTCAAACTCTGCGACAAGATGAAGGGGAACATCGGGGTTTACTGAAATGCTTACATAGCTGTTGGAATCTGAAGTGACCACCTTGTTTTCAACAACATGATTACTGGTGTACAGCGACGCAATCTCTTTTACCGGTGTTGGACATAAACGAATGCCATCATAGGCTCTTTTTAATTTTAATTCAGTAGGGAAAAGCATGGCCTGCGTAAAAGGAGCATCGGGATAATTAAAAAGACCCCAGCCAATCTGAACCCGCCTTGAGTCGGGCATATTGTTGAAAGTTTGGGCAGCATAATAATAGCGGCCTCCATATATGTAATCTCTTAATTGTTGGTCCACATGGAAATTTTTTCCATCAAAACTTCCCAGTAAATAGCGACCGCTGGCATCAGACATCACCCATTTGGAAATTCCTTCGCCTTCAACAGGCAACTCATAAAAGTCAGGACATTCGAAAAAACCGGGAACACCGGATTGATAGGTCCAATGCCTCATATCAGCGGAAGTGTAGATCGAGTTTTCACGAATGGATGCTACCTGGCCCAGACTCATTTTTTTTGGCTGGCCATTATCATACAACACCAGCACCCAATGATCGCCTGGTGCATACCAGAATATCTTAGGGTCCCTTCCACTGTGTTTGATGATGGGATTGCCTTCGTAGTCTACAAATGTTCTTCCATTGTCATAACTCAATTTGATGCACTCTCCCCTTCCGGTACTCGTATAGAATGCGATCAAAGGATCAATACCGTTTTTACGAAAACCTCCTGTATTTTCTGGATCATAGGTGGCAGAACCCGAAAATGCAAGGTCTCCTCTCCCATTCACATCCTCAAAACCCATGGTGGGATAAATAGCCTCAGGCAGTTGTATCCAGTGCAGCAGGTCTTTGCTTACAGCATGTCCCCAATGTTGATTTCCTCCATCAATTCCATAAGGATTGTGCTGATAGAATAAATGGTATTCGCTTTTGTAAAAGATCAATCCATTGGGATCATTCAAATGACCTCTTTGTGAGCTGAAATGTATTTGTGGCCTGTCTTTTTCTTTATAGACGCTGTCCCGCCCCGGATAAGTTTTATCCGGGAAAATCATTTGCAGCGCCTTCACGTTTAATGCAGGTGGGGCAGCATTTGTCACAGAGGCTTGCGGTCCTCTGTTGAATTGAGGTGCATTTTCGATTTCCACCGTAATCGTTTTCCCCTGGAAGGGAGAGACATCAAAAAAAGTCCAGAACGTAGGATTTTCAGAAAGCCTGATATTGAACTGGGTGATCAGTTTTTCTCCAGACCTTATTCTAGCTCTGGTGAATTGGGGAACTGATGGATTAACCGGCAAATTCAAAAACATCTGGCCTTTTTTTATTTCAATATCCCTTGTTTTGACTTCAGTTGCCGCCCCAACATTTTGGCTGAAACTACTAACATAGGTCAATAGAAAAAATAAAAGGGTGGCCGGATATTTCAGTGTGAACATTGCGTCGCTCTTACTTCTCATAGTCTCTGATTTATCTGATTTAAATCTGATTTAATTTTTGAAACCTTCTTCTTTGCAAAACCTACTTGCCTGCAGGAAACAAACGCTCAACAAACAGGCTTCTCACTAGAGGACTTGCTACTTCCCCTGGTTTTTTAGCCTTGAGTTGTTTTCATTGTCCGGTCCTTCCTCATGATTTTTAGTAGCCCGGGTTCTGTTTATATAATCCGGCCGTATAGGTGATTTGTGTTTGTGGTATAGGAAAATATTCATCCCTGCCTGCCGTAAATTTTGCTGAGTTGAGATTGGAGATCAGAATTTTTTCAGTTGCGAAATAGGCATTGATAAAATCCTGTGCAATACCCCAACGAACAAGGTCAAAGAAATGAGATCCTTCCAGCGCAAATTCCAGGCGGCGTTCGAACCGCAATGCTTTCCGTGCAAAATCCTGCGTCCAGGTGCAGTTCACTCCATCCAAATAGGGCTTGCAATTATAATTGGAAACTGCCTGTCCGTTTGCATATTTCAACATGCCCGTGCTGTTGGCTGCCCTGTTACGGATCATATTGATCAGGGGCAATGCTTCATCCTGTCGGCCCAGTTCAATCAATGCTTCTGCCTTCCACAACAATACATCATTGTACTTGAGAAGAGCCCAGTTGGTGGCGCTTCCAAAAAACGCGCCTACTTTTTTAAATGCGGGACTATTGTACTGCGCAATTTCTTTCATCGAGGTATACCTTCCATAAACTGTCGGTACACGCTGCCAGTTTACCTGTGAAATGAAACTGGGGAGATATTTGAAAGGATGGGTAGGAACTCCGATGGTATGATCCAGCCGCGGATCCACACCATTGGTCCAAAAGTCAATGGAGTCGCGCATCAACCTGCTGTTGTAAGTATCGATCAGAGGCAGACCTGTTGCGGGGTCTGTCTTGAAGGCATTGACCAGGTTTTGTGAAGGCGCGTGAAATGAGCAGCAACCATAGGGAGCCGCCATATTGTAGTTGAGGCCCGAAGACAGATTCACTTTTCCGTTGGGCGTTCCATCATTTACAGAGTACTGCACGGCAAATATGGATTCAGTATTGTTTTCTGATAAAGGATAGAGCCAGTTATAGCCGAAGTCCGGTACCAAACTGTATTTTCCAGAATTGATCACCGCATCGCAGGCAGCGACTACACTATTTAGCCGGCCGGTATTGATGCTCACTACCTGGTGCGTGGCATTCTGTTCGTATGCTTCATACAGCCTTGTCTTGGCGAGATAAGCATAGGCTGCATATTTGGTAGGCCTTCCAACTTCCGTTTGCGAAGAAGGAAGGTTATCCACGCCAAACTGAAATTCATCGGCGATCTTGTCCCAAAGTTGAATATCGTTCAATGCATTGTTCCCTGTTTTGTTCCTGTCGTCCTGCAACACTTGTTCATCGATATAAGGAATGTTCTTGAATAAAATTTTCAACAGGAAATAATAGTGTCCTCTGAGAAAGCGCATTTCAGCCAGGCGTGCTTTCTTATTGGGATATTCCACGTCTGTCATTTTATTGATGCGCTGAATGGCATCATTCACACGAGCCACATTGTAAAATATATTCGTCCAGATCGTATTCACACCACTGTTGTCTGCCTGCACGAGATTGAATTTTTCCATCTGATCGTACTGGCCCTGATCCGAAACACTTCCACCTCCCTTATAGGCATCGCCACCGCGCACACTTCCATAGGGCCACATATGATTGTAGGGAAAGGACCAGTCATCGTTGCTGAGCGTGGCATAGGCTGCAACAACCATTTTATCTACATTGGTGGCCGTGTTCAACTGGTCGTCTGTTACGAGGCCCTTGGGTTTGTATTCGAGGAATTTCTTGCAGGATGGAGCAATGGCCATCAGAGCAACAGCTACCAGAATTGTAGGCTTTATTTTCATAATAATTTTTTTACAGTGATAAGTTCAAACCAAATGTGACATTCGTGGCCTGCGGATAAATATTGCCGGGAAGCGAAGGATCGTCGCCGGTAAATGCACCCTTGCCGCTTTTTCTGAAAATGGTGAATATGTTTGTTCCAATGAAGAAGAACCTGAGGTTCTGAATTTTTACACGATCCATCATTCGTTTCGGCAACGAGTACCCCAATTCAGCACTTCGCAGCTTGAAATAATCTCCGCTTTCCACAAAGTAGGTCGAGAACCCTGTTTCATTATTGGAATTGGCATTGGACAAGGCGGGAATGGTAGAACTGGTATTCTGCGGTGTCCATGCTTCCAGTACGCGACGTCCCATATTCATACCGGGTTGCAGGAAGTCAGAACTCGCCATCACGGTAGCATTGTTTACTTTTCTTCCATATACCCCTTGACCAAAGAGTGCAAGGTCAAAATTTTTAAATCTTATTTGTGCATTGAGGCCATATTCTGCCTTGGGCAAAGAATATCCCAGCCAATCCTGGTCGAGTGCATTGATCACACCGTCCTTGTTCAGGTCTGCATAACGCAACCTGCCGACACCTTTTCCAGGTTGAGTAGCAGAATTAGTGACTTCATCTTGTGATTGGAAAATACCGGTAACTACATAACCAAAAAGTTCATTGGGAGAATGACCCAGGATGGTTTTTTCAACATTGCCGGGATATCCGGGAACCACGGTCGCCGGCAGATAGATTACTTTATTTCTAAAGCCGCTCACATTTACACCCACACTATAAAAGAGTCCATGACTGGTTTGATCCCGATAACTAAGCGTTGCCTCATAACCTTTGTTGTCAACGGTAGCGCCGTTTTGTGTTTGTGAGGCATTGGGTCCAATCACAGCAGCATAAGGAGGCGTGATCAGAATATCAGAAGTTCTGCGTTTGAAATAATCGAAAGACCCAACGATCCTCTCGCTGAAAAAGCCAAAGTCGATGCCGCCATTGTATTCTTCGGTTGTTTCCCACTTCAGGTTCGGATTGCCCCTGCGCAGTTGTGAAAATCCAGAAGCCAGGGTTCCTCCATTAGCACCAGTCAGGTCATAGGCCGTACCCGTATTATACCTGCTTGAAAGCACCGTTCCGTAATTGGGAGCATAGCCGCCGAAGGCTGATTCGTTTCCGATCTCCTGGTTTCCAACTCTGCCCCATCCGCCCCGGATCTTTAAATTGGAAATGAAGCGCTGATTGGCCAGGAAAGCTTCCTTGTTCAAACGCCAGCCTGCAGAAATGGAAGGAAATACGCCATAAGGGTTGTTGGAACCAAATCGTGAAGAACCATCACGGCGAATCGTCAGTGCCAGTAAATACTTATCAGAATAAGAATAGTTGATCTTACCAAAGAAAGACAGGAGCTGGTATCCCGTGCTGCTTCCGGTTACCGTTTGGTTTCCTGTTCCCGCACTCAGTTGATAGTAATCAAAATCTTCAATGGCAAATCCTTCCCGTGTAGCGCTGAATGTGGTGCTAAAATTCTTCGTCGCTTCCATACCTGCCAATAAGTTGATGCGATGCTGGTGTACCGTTAATTCGTAATTAGCTGTATTGGACCAAACCCAGTTGGTTTGGTGTCCCTGGGTAAGCGACATGGAATTGATGGAGCGTGATAAAAATCCGGTAACAAAAGCCGGGAAGATGGCATTGTTGTAAAGTTCCTGGTATTCAAATCCAAAATTGGAACGCACCAGCAAATTTTTGATCGGCCTGATTTCCGCAAATACATTGCTGAATATATTGGTTGTCCTGTCGAAATTGTCGCGATAGATATACAGCATGTGCAGCGGATTGTTGCGGTCAGAAAATCCCGCGCCGATAGGCCCTGCAAAAGTTCCATCCGTTTTATAAACAGGCAGGATGGGCTGTTCAAATCTTCCAAGGTTGATCATGTCCGAGCCTCCGAGGTCCGTTCTATCGGGGGTGTTGCGTGCATACACCAGCTGAAGATTTTCGCCCAACTGCACTTTTCCATTCAATAAATTAAAAGAGGTATTGACGCGGCCTACATATTTTTTAAATCCCATATAACGCATCATCCCGTCGTTATTGAGGTAACCAAATCCAAACAAACCGCGCGAGACCTTGTTGCCATAAGAAATATTCATTTCGTTGTTGATCACCGTTCCTGAATGAAATACCACATCCTGCCAGTCGGTATTGGAACCCGGTGTCAGTAAAGAAGGACTTCCGCCAATCCATTCCGTCGGTATCACCTTGTCGAGTACTGGAACGCCATTGGCATCCAGATGTGACTCATAAGTGTAGAGCGCAGCATTTTGAGCAGGATTGATCTTATCATTGATCGCTGCCTGCCACAGCGCTCGTCCGCGTTCATAAACATCCAGCACCGGCATCTTATTGGCGAAAAGATCTTTTCCATAGCTGGAAGTGAAATTGATCTGTAGCTTGTCTCTTCCCTCCTTGGTAGTAACGATCACAACTCCATTGGAAGCACGTGAACCATATATGGACGCTGCGGTTGCATCTTTCAAGACCTGAATGGACTCAATGAGATTGGGATCAAGACTCTGAAAAGCTGTTTGATTAATGGTAGGAACACCATCGATCACAAATAAAGGACTGGTATTACCCAGTGTATTGAAGCCGCGGATAACGAGTGTTCGCTGACCGCCATTGGGCCTTCCATCTGCTTCAACGAACATGCCGGGCACTCTCCCCTGCAGGGCCGTAACCAGGTTAGATGCCGGAACATTTTTTACATCATCCGGACGCACCACACTAACGGCACCGGTGAGATCCACTTTTCTTTGTGTATTATATCCTACCACTACCACCTGTTCCAGCTGGCTTGATCCTTCTTCCAGCTCGATGGAGAGAGAAGCGCCGTTTTTGATCTTGACCGTATAGGTCTTCATGCCTACGTACGACACCGACAGGTCATCTCCTGTCTGAGCTTCAATGGAAAACTGCCCTTTCTCGTCGGTCTTGACGGCATTTCCATTGGTAGTGACAGTTGCTCCTAACAGCGGCAACTGAGTCGATTTGTTGATTACTGATCCGGATAGTTTTGTTTTTTGTGCCAAAGCAATTTGCGATAGAAGTAGGATGGTAGAAACAAGCAGCAATCTTTTCATAACATGTAATTTAATTGGCGGAATAGAGATTTTTGATTCATTGCAATTCGTAGGTTCAACCCGGCGGGTGATCCTCTTGCGGGTATCCTGTTTTCGATTGTAGCCATTATAGTGATCCGATTAGGAAACATTTATATTTTGATATTTTCTGTTTATCAATAACTGGATCTCGTCTTCCTTGTATTCAGGACAGGCGCCGCTGTAGCTGGCTACCAGTGCGCCGAGTGCATTAGCATATTCCAGTGTTGACTGCCATGAAATTCCTTTGAAAAAACAAGAAAGGAATCCGGCAAGAAATGCGTCTCCACTTCCAATGGTATCGGCTACGTCCACTTCAAATCCGTGGTGTTGATAAAATTTGCCATGATGAGCGAGGGTACATCCCTGTCTTCCCTTTGTGAGCACAATCGTGGGTATGTGGAAACGGTCTTGCAATAAACGAATCCGGTCTTCCTCTGTGTCGTAATGGGCAAACCATCCGGTAATGAGTTCCAATTCCGAATCGTTTAATTTCAGCAGGTCGGCGCGAGACAGCAACATATCAATCGTTTCCTTTTGAAAGAAAGGAGCCCGCAAATTGATATCCAGAACTTTTGTTTTTGCCAGCTCTAATAACTGGTAGAGTGTTTTACGCGAGTTTTCATTTCTTGTGACCAGGCTTCCGTAAATGAGGCAATTTTCACCAGTGAATAATTTTTCGAAAGAAGATTCCCACAGGATATTGTCCCAGGCAACAGGAGCCAGGATCTCATAATTTACATTCTGGCTGTCGAATAAATTGGCGATCACCTTTCCTGTTTCCAGTTTATGATCCATTTGGAAAAACTCGGTGGAAATTTCATTCCTTTCCATGAGCTCTATCAATTCTTTGCCCCACTGATCATGACCAACCCTCGTAATCAGTTTAGGATCGTGATGTAGTTTTTTTAAATGGTAGGCAACATTCATGGGTGCACCTCCGGGCATGGCTCCTGTAGGCAATACATCCCAGAGGATCTCACCAAAACATATCATATGATGCAGGCTAATTTTTTCAGACATAAATTTTCCTAGCCCTCAGGCTGATTTTTTCATGACCAGATTGTGTTCGATTTGTTCCAGAGAAACGCCCTTGGTTTCGGGCACCTTTAACAGCACCCACACAAGTTGCAAGACCATCATAAAAGCAAAAAAGGCAAAGAAGGGCCAGGGATTATTCTTGAAAATTCCATTTTGTGCGTCCAAAAAAGCGGGCGTGATGAGGGTGATGATGGCAGCAAAGATCCAGTGTACGCTGGCACCAAAGGACTGACCCAGAGCCCTGACCTTATTGGGAAAAATTTCCGAGATAAAAACCCAGATCACCGCGCCTTGCCCGATGGCATGTGCCGCAATAAATCCAAGGAGGCAAACCATTAAAAAACCTGGGCCTGCATGCGAATAGAAACACCACGCAACGAGAGACAAGGTGATGATATAACCAATAGATCCTATCAACAAGAGTGTCTTTCTCCCCAGCCGGTCAATAAGATACAGTCCCACGAATGTAAAAACAAGGTTGGTCCCGCCAATAGCAATGGAGTTAAACAAAGATTCTTTTGCAGCTAACCCGGCTCTTTCTAAGATTTCCGGCGCATAATATAAAATGAAGTTGATACCGGACCACTGGTTGAAAAAAGCCACCAGGAAAGCCAACCAGATGATGGACTTATATTTTGTACTGAAAAATTTTGAGGTATGGCCTACCCGGCTTTCGTGCTGATAGCTTTCCTGAATCGAGGCGATTTCCGTGTCGGGGTTTATTACACCCAGCCGAAGCATCACCTTTCGAGCCTCGCTCGTATCATTTTTCCTGGTGATCAACCAGCGCGGGCTTTCAGGTACACCCATCACAAGTACCGAATAAATGACAGAAGGAATTGCCAGCACGCCCAGCATCCATCTCCAGTCATTGATACCGCCCACACCCTGAAGAAAATAGTTGGAAAGAAAAGCGACCAGGATTCCGAAAACAATATTGAACTGGTATAGAGCGCCCAGCCTTCCCCGAGTGGAGGCAGTACTGATCTCGGAAATATAGGTTGGTGCAGCTACCGAAGAAATACCGATTCCCAGTCCACCTACAAAGCGGAAAAAAGAAAACAGATAAGGTTCAGGGGCGAGAGCGGTTCCAAATGCGGAAATGCTGAAAAGAATTCCGATCCAGACCAAAACGCGCTTGCGCCCATATTTCTGCGTGGGAATGCCGCCGAACAAAGCTCCTACCACCGTTCCCCATAAAGCCATAGACATAATAAAGAATCCGTGAAACCAGGGGGAAGTATGCCAAAGTTGTTTGATGGGCAGGTTGGCGCCCGAGATCACTACAGTATCAAAACCAAAGATCAATCCGGCAAGAGCTGCTGTGAGGGAAATCCGGGTAACATAAGCAAGCGATCCAGTTCGGACAGGTGGTTGGGCAAGCGAAGCTGTTTCGATTATTTGCATGAATGATAATTTAAAAATGAGGGAGTAAGGATAGCTGATGAAGCGCACAGCCTGGAAGGCTCTTGATGCAATAAGGAAAAAGCAATAAAATAATAGAAGTAAGAAGGAAGGGACAGAATTCTTCTCATATAGCAGCGATTTATGGAATTGAATATATGTTGCTGCACGAAGAGGATGTTTCGAATCCTATTTCATCTTGTTCTAAAAAAAAATTCTCCAGCTTCATATTGTAAGGACTTCTTTTCTAAGAACTTATACTCGATAAATTTCTTTGAATAAGTTTTTGTTTCCAAAATTGTATCCTGGATTATAAAAATTATTTCTTTCTGGAAATTCCAAATCAATAATATGATTGTATCTTATGCGGGAGTAAATGGAATTGATATAAAATTATAAATGAAATTTCGCCTGAATGCGGAATTTGTGCTGCTGATTGCTGCTATGAACTCACTTAAACTGCGCCGAAGGCTAAACGGGATCATGATGATCCTGCTGACTTGTTTTAGTCTGAGTGGTTGCTCGGACTCTCAGAAGGGAAAGGTTTACCGCATCGGTTTTTCGCAGTGCACCGGATCTGATAATTGGCGCAAAAGCATGATCCAGGCCATGCAGCGAGAACTCCTGTTTCATCCGGGCACGGAATTGATTTACAAAGACGCCGAAGATAATAGCGCCCTGCAGGTACGACAGATCAGGGAATTGATGGAACAGGATATTGATATTCTCCTCGTCTCGCCTAATGAAGCCCAGCCCCTCACTCCTGTTGTAGAAGAAGTTTTCACTAAGGGCATTCCTGTAGTCGTCATCGATAGGAAGACGGCCTCCAGTCTATACACCAGTTTTATAGGAGCCGATAATTACGAGATTGGTCAACTGGCTGCCACCTATGTAGCGCATACCTTAAACGGCAAAGGGAATGTTGTGGAAGTAATCGGCCTGCCTGGTTCTACACCGGCTATTGAGAGAGAAAAAGGATTCGCCGAGGGACTGAAAAAATTTCCTTCCATTAAGGTGATTTCGGAAATGTATGGAAACTGGCAGAAGGATAGAGCAGCCATGCAGGTGCAAAAAAATATCGACCAGCTGTCCAGGGCTGATCTGGTTTTTGCACACAACGACCTTATGGCCTTAGGCGCTTATGAAATATACAAGAAAAACAAGCTGAAAAATCCTGTCAAATTTCTGGGGGTGGACGGTCTCCCTGGCGCCGGCGCAGGAATTGAATTCGTTTCCAACAAGATCCTGGACGCAACCCTCCTTTATCCAACCGGCGGAGAAGAAGCGATACAGACGGCTATGAAGATATTAAATAAGGAGCCCTTTGAAAAAGAAAACATTCTACAGACCCTGGTCATTGATTCTTCCAATGTGCGCTTGATGAAGCTGCAGACGGACAAAATAAACAGCCAGCAAAAAGATATCGAAAGGCAGAACGCCATGCTCAATGAACAAACAAAAATCTATAACAACCAGAAGACCCTGCTGAATGCAACAATCGTCGCCTTGGTTTTAATTTTTGTTCTGGCTGGTTTTGGATTTTATTCCTGGAGAAACAACAGAAGGATTAATAAAAAACTAGCAAAACAAAACACCGAAATCCTCCTTCAAAAGAATCAATTGGTGGAAATGTCGGCTATTGCACAGGAGGCCAACGAAGCAAAACTGAATTTCTTTACAAATATTTCGCATGAATTCAGAACACCACTTTCATTGATATTGGGACCGCTTGAAAGTATTTTGAAAAATCCCAAGCTTCCCTCTTCAATCAAACAAAACCTTGAGTTCATTAATAAAAATGTATTGCGCCTGCTTCGCCTAGTGAACCAGCTGATGGACTTCCGCAAAATTGAACACGGGAAGATGAAGCTAAGGGCCACGGAGAATGACCTTGGAGAATTTGTCAACGAGATTACAGAGACCTTCAGGGCCCTGGCTCAGAAAAAATCCATTTCTTTCAATCTTTCTGTAAGAGAACGTGATATCAAAGTGTGGTTTGATGTACAGATGATGGACAAAGTATTATTCAATCTGCTGTCCAATGCTTATAAATTTACCAATGAACACGGATACATCAATATCACTGTTTCCAGGGAGGCACAAGCAAAAATGGCGGTGATTCGCGTGGAAGACTCTGGGATCGGTATGACCCCCGAAACGGTCGAACATGCGTTTGATCTTTTTTACCAGAGTGACGAAGCCAATCTGAAGGGCTCGGGCATTGGCCTTGCTCTGTCGAAACAACTGATTTCGCTACACCGCGGCATGATTTCTTTAAAAAGTGAAAAATGGAAAGGCAGCCTGTTTGAGATCAGGCTACCGCTTGGAAAAGATCATCTTTTACCAGAGGAGATTGAAGAAAAATCAGATTTGCCCACGATGAATTATGATGATGTCCGCATTTACTCGGTGGATGCAGAACCGGTTTCAGCACAAACCGAGTTCACACTGAATGAAGGGCTGAGTTCCGGCTCGAAAGAATACTCGATATTGATCATTGAAGACAATAGCGACATGCGCTCTTTTTTACGGCTTCACCTACAGAAAGCCTATGAGATCCACGAAGCTGAAAACGGCGCAATAGGATTGAATAGGTCATTTGATATTGTCCCCGATCTGATCATCTGCGATATCATACTTCCGGGAAATAGCGGACTGAATATTACGGACAAGCTGAAAAACGACCTGCGTACCTCACACATTCCGATTATTATATTAACTGCGAAGGTAGAGATCGAGCACCAGATCGAAAGCCTTCGTCTGAAGGCTGATGCTTTTATAACCAAGCCATTTAATCTTCAATTTCTTGAAGAGACCATCAAAAACCTTCTGAAGAACAGAGAATCATTAAAAGAGCATTACACCAGTGAATTACCCTCCGAAATCAGAACCGGCATATCAAAAAAAATCGACAGAAAGTTTATCAATGAATTTGCAGCCATTGTGGAGAATAATATGTCCAATGAAAATTTTTCAGTGGAAGATATTTGCCGTGAGATCGGTATTTCACGGGTTCAACTTTACCGAAAACTAAAAGCTTTGCTCGGACTGAATGTAACCGATTATATTTTGAACGTAAGGATGCAAAAAGCAAAATATCTTTTGTCGAACGAAGACCTAACTATTGCCGAAGTATCATACAAGGTTGGATTTTCCTCCCAGGCTTATTTTTCCACGGTATTCAAATCCAAGTTTTCCTGCACTCCGTCCGAATACAGGGAGAAGTTCAAGAATACCAGGAGTCAAAAAGAAATATAGTCGAAGAAGTCAAAAGCAATTTCGTTTCCGGTATATTCAGTAAAAGAACTGCTCCAGCACAATCTGTCCCTTTCTTACTTCATAAAGCATGATCTCATTGATCTGAATTCTTCCATGTCCTTTTACAGTGATATCCACTTCTCTGCCTATTGCAAAATAATTTCCTGCTACAATGGGTTCGGTTGTTGCCAGATGATGTGCCGCCTCAATTCTTTTTACCCAGTCCTCTCCTTTTTTGCGCACCTCTGACTTGCCTTCCGCATAATCAAAATAGGGCGAGTTGGATGGGTCAATGCTCCTGACGTCATCTGCAAAAAGTTCGTCCTGGATCTCAAACCATTTCCCCTGGGCAGCCAGTTCACGGAAACGATCGGCAACTTCAGCGGTGGTCATTGTTTTGTTAGTCGTTGGTATCATGATTTATTTTTTTGAAGTGAATTGCTTTCCTTTTTATCGGGCCTGCCTTTCCCCGTTGTGATGAGAGGCAAAAGACTTTCGCGTAAGTAATGGTTCCATCCATTGGAGCAGGCTTCAAAACATTCAATGGAAGGAGCCAGTCCATGATGCGTGAACAGCAGTTCTGTCTTGTCTTCTTTTTGCGAAATATCAAAACTGATTTTTGTATCGGTCCATTCGGATTGATCTTGTTTCAGAAAAAAAAGAGTGCTGTCCGTAACCAGCCAGACCACCTTCTTACCTGCAATCACTTCTACCAATCTTTGCCTTGAATAATGTATATCCTTGTGGCGATAGACAAATTCGTCATCAAGGTGTTCCGATTCGCCTTCCAGTGATTCCGACCACCAGCCCCGGACATTGTTGATGGCCTGAAAAACTTCCGCTGAAGACTGGTCCACCAGGAAACTAGCTGTAAAATTTTGCTGATTCATATTGAAGTTGTTGATTGTTTCATCCTTTTCAGACTAAAACAGGAAAGCTCCGCTCTCTTAATCATTCCGATCTCCCCACTCCGAACTTTTAACTTTGAACTCCGAATTCCGAACTCTGAACTTTGAACTTTGAACTCCCCACTCCGAACTCTGAACTCCGAACTCTGAACTTTGAACTCTGAACTCTGAACTCCCGACTCCCGACTCCGAACTGCCGACTCCGGCCTCCCAACTCCCGACCCAAAACTACCGTCCTAAATCCACCATCAGGGGGTGTGATTCAGACATTTTTGCGGGTTGATCCGGACAGGAGAGAATTCTATCTTCGTTAAAACTTTCCACATGAAACACCTCACCATTTTGGTTCCTGAGGGAGAAAATAATTTGAGCAGCATTGTGGGTCCTTATAAAATATTTTCAAGGGCCAATGTTTACTGGAAAGAAAAAGCCGGAAAAGAATTGTTCAAAATAGAGCTTGCAGGCATTTCCAAAAAAGTACAATTTTACAATGGATTGTTTACCGTGAGTCCTCATGTTCCTGTTTCATCCATCAAAAAAACAGATCTTGTCATCATTCCTTCCCTGAATCATAACTATCTAAAGGCAATCAAAGGCAATCAATTGCTGATTGACTGGATGACGAGGCAGTATAGGAATGGAGCTGAACTCGCCAGCATCTGCACCGGAGCTTTTCTCCTGGCTTCCTCCGGTTTACTGGAAGGAAAGCTTTGTTCCACCAATTGGGCCATTGCCGATCATTTCAGAAACCTCTTTCCCAATGTAGATCTCCAGGTTGACAAGTTGATCACGGATCAAAACGGAATTTATACCAGCGGAGGCGCCTATTCATTTTTGAATTTGATCATTTATTTAATTGAGAAATATTACGACCGGTCGACCGCCATTAATTGCGCCAAGGTATTTCAGATTGAAATGGACCGGGAAAGCCAGTCCCCATTCAGGATTTTCTCAGGCCAGAAATCGCACGATGATGAAGCGATTAAAAAAGCGCAGTCCTACATTGAATCCCATGTCGATGAAAAAATTTCAGTGGACTACCTGTCTTCGCGCTTTGCTGTAGGCAGGAGAAATTTTGACAGGAGATTTTTCAAAGCTACAGGGAATACACCACTGGAATATTCTCAACGGGTAAAGATGGAGTCGGCAAAAAAAGCTTTTGAAACCACGCGGAAAACCATCAATGAAGTGATGTATGAAGTGGGCTATTCAGACCTAAAAGCATTTCGGGAAGTATTTAGAAAGATCACTGGAATAACTCCGTTGGAGTATCGAAACAAATATAATAGGGAGAAGCTGTGAGCTTTGAGCTGTCAGCTTTGGGCTTTGAGCGCAGAGTTGCTGGAAGCTGACCATGATCGATACAGGGATTTTAAATGAATGGCGGCTGGTTTAAATTTGACCGATGAAGTTTTATATCAAGAATATGGTTTGCCATCGTTGCAAGATGGTGGTGAGGACGGAACTGGAAAAGCTGAACATGCACCCCATTGATATTTCTTTGGGTGAGGCCGAAATAGAAGAAAAGGAATTGAGCAAAGAGCAGATTGGTCAATTGTCGGATGCTCTAAAATCCGTAGGCTTCGAATTGATCGATACAAGAATCAACAAACTGATTGAAGACATCAAACAATCCATCATGGAATACCTGGCCCTTGGAATGGACAGCCAAGCCCTGAAACTTTCTTCCTTTATTACCAAAAAAATTCCTTACGATTATAGTTATCTCAGCGATCTTTTTTCCTCCATCGAAGGAAAGACCATCGAACAATATTTTTTACTGCAAAGAATAGAAAGAGTAAAAGAGCTATTGGTGTATGATCAATTATCGCTCACTGAGATCTCTTACCAAACAGGATTCAGCAGTGTGCATCATCTCTCCTCGCAATTCAAAAAACTCACCGGCCTAACCCCATCTCATTTTAAAAAGATCGGTGTTGAAAAGAGAAAGGCACTGGACCAGGTCTGAGGTAGGGCGAGAAACAGAGCGGAGTGCGGCGATCCACCACACATTCCTCTATCCAAAAATTATATACATCTTCCCCTCAATTGCATAAGACCGGGGCCTGCTGCACGGAGTAGCTTTGTGTTGTCAATATTCAATCAACAATCAAAACAAAATTTATGACAACAACAATTCAAAACAACAGCAACAATCCTAATTGCACCTGCAGTCCCTGTCTTTGTGGTCCTGACTGTAGCTGCAACACAAGCAGGTAAGTATCAGGAGAGAGGTCGAAAGGCCTCTCTTTTTAATTCACCGCAATGTCCTTGCCTATCAGCTCCTCCGAATAAAACATATTCCCTGAGCTTAAAATATTTGTTTTTGAAGATTTTTTTAAGACATTCAATTTCGTTGGCCTATGCCATAGATAATATTACTACCAAAGTTTGATTGTAGCGAAGTCTACAAAATCAACTACGATACATTCGACATTAGTTTCATCGTGAAACCACTGGCCAATCTCTGGCAAAAAAATCATGGATACTGACCACAATTATTTCCCACTGATTCATGACTGACGATGGTAGAATTTTTAGATGAGGTGATCAAAATTTTATCCAGCCTGCTTCCTTCTTCCCTTAACGCAATCGTTAAGGTATGTAGTCCTGCAGCAAGATGAAAACTTGATAATCGTCCCCACACCCATCCTGTTCCGGAAAAGCCACTGAAGCTTCTTTCAAATGAACCGTGATCCACACTTATCCAAAAGCTATTGTGTATTCCCTGGTCATTATTCACTCTTGCCAAAAACTGGTACACCCCTTCCCGGGCTAGCGTAAAATGAACCACGACAAGATTGGAATCTATTTCCCTGGGTGCATTCCTGGTACTGCTTGCACCAGCAACGGTTATATACTTTCCATTAGAAGCACCGTTGTCTGCTACGGTTTGCCAGTAGGCACCAACCGCACCGCATTCTGCTTCCAACCAAAGGGCAACAGGATTCTTTTCTTTTGGAAAAACGGGTTTTCCTTTTCCCCACCATTGATACCAGCTTTGAAAATCAAGGTCAGGATATGGATGGATCATTATTGAATCAGTATTGACACCGGCTTTCCCGAGGAGAAACTTATCAACGAAGGCTTCTACGGCCGGACGTTGATTTTGCGGAATCGCACAGTGCTGATGCTTGCCATCAATGTAAAATCCCATGCGGTCGCTGATGCCAAATGTTTTGTACACTGCTTTCGCTGCTCTTGCTGAAATATAGCAGGATGGATTGGAGAGCCAGGTGTAATCAGTGTTGCCGGTAACCAGCAAAGCCCTTGGTGCTACCATCGCCATCAACTCGTGATGATCGTAAGGCAATTTGTAAACATTCAACCCTGAATATTGAAACATACTTTCGCGGAACCATTGGTGACTGGTAGCACCCAGTTTCTCCACATCGCCAATCGTTTCTGAAACACGCCAGGCCGGAGCACCTCCACCGCCGGATTCCTGCGCAATCGTGAGCGCAATTCTTTCATCAAAGGCACCTGAAAATAATGCCATCTTACCCGCATACGAACAACCCGTTACTGCCAAATGTTTTAAATCAATGGGAAGAATATTTTGAACGAGCTCCAGTCCGTCAATCAGGCGGCTCACACCCCAGGCCCATGCACTGTACTGTCCCGAAACACCCCAGAGCTCAGGATATAGCTGGTAGTAAGGATCTGTATTTTTTGGAGCATAATAAGTCGTTACCTGGTTATGGAGATACCTGATTCTTGCAATATTGCGACTGGTAAAAATATCAGCAGGGAGACTTCCACCCGGACTGTTCATTCCAATGACCGCAGGAAAGGGACCTGCACCCTGAGGAAGAAAAACTTTCGCAGTGAGTGTCAGTGTTTTTCCATTGACGGTAACAATCACTGTTAACGTGCTGTCCGCATTGGAATAGCTTGCAGTTTCATTCGCGGGCCGCGGCGGCTTTATACCTATTTCATAGTTTTCGATTTGGGCTTTGATCTCGTTGCGCCTCTGTTCCCAATCGCTGAACTTTGTAGAGCGGCCCTTGCCACTGGCCCACTGAAATGGATCGGGCAATGGATCAATTACCGGCAGTTGGTCCAATGTTGGTAATGATGGAGGCTTAAATGCAATACCTGTATTTTCTTTACTATAAACAAATGGAACCTGCGCAAACAATCCAATCCAAACCAGTTGAAGAAAAAAAACGGCTAGCGAAATTCTTATTTTCATTTGAATTGATTTGACCGCAAAAATTGAGCTAATGAATGTAAGCAAGGTCGGAATTGTGCTTCTTCTTCAATGCCAGGTTTCAAACGTCCCTGACTTCCACCAACTGCCTGCTCTTTCTTTCTTTTGGAGCAGCTCCGCATTTGTATGGCTTGTGAAAACAACGAACAGCAAAATAAAAAAAGTTTTCGTTGACAAGCTTGAAGAGTAAGGATCAAACCTGAAAATGCATCAGTCAAATTTTATCCAGTCCACTTCAACATCACTCCCCTCTTTCAAAGACAGGACTACATGATGCATACCTTGTGAAAGAGATGACAGTGGAACACGAACATCTTTCCATCCATCGCCCGCAGTAATCTTTGCCTGGGCAACCACCATCCCATTCCAATTGTTCAACCGTATCTGCAAGGTGCCGCCCTGTTTTGACAAAGCCCTTAGCGTAACAGTCTTCCATTTTTTCTTTCCAAAATCAACACTGTTGTATCTTATCCAGCCTCCAGGTTCATTAAAAACAGTCTTCCAACCTTCAAAGCGGTTTGTTGTATCTAAAAAATCGATCCTCACTTCGTCGCTCTTATCGCTATACCGATCCAGCTGTATTTTTTTGCCGGCATCTGCCACACCAATGCCGCGAAAACTGCGAACAACTTTTTTAATGGTACCATCAGCATTGAAAAACAAACTATCCGCCCTGACGGACCTGGCCTTATCGAAGTTGGGAGAATAATCACGGTCATGATAAAACAAATACCATTGATTCCTGAACTGTATCACCGAATGATGATTGGTCCAGCAACCGGAAGGAGATTCATCCATAATGACGCCTGTCCATTTAAATGGACCAAGCGGATTATTACCCAGAGCGTATTCCAGTCTTTCGATTTTATTTTCTACGTGTGGAAAGGTGAGATAATAAATTCCGCCTCTTTCAAACAAATAGGGTCCTTCCTTCAACCCTTTTGTCGGAAGTTCTTTCAATGTCACAGGTTCTGACATCAGCTCCAGCATGTTCTCTTTCAACTTAGCGCCATAAATATTCCCAGCTGACCAATAAAGGTAGGCCTGACCATCCCTGTCAATAAAAACATTGGGATCGATGCCATGCACTCCTTTAATGGGTGTGGACTGCGGAGTGAAAGGCCCTTCCGGCTTGTCCGCAATGGCAACGCCAACAGTAAAGCCTCTCCCATAAGTTATCGTATCACGCGGAGAGCTGGGGAAATAGAAATAATACTTTCCATCTCGGGCAATACAATCCGGAGCCCACATGCTGTAACTATCAGGACGCACCCAGGGAACTTTATTTTGCTGTACAATCATACCATGATCAGTCCAGTCGGTAAGATTTGTTGACGAGAACACATGATAGTCTTCCATGCAAAACCATCCAACTCTTCCCTTGCCTTCGGTAGCCAGTATGTCATGTGAGGGATAGAGATATACTTTACTTCCAAAAACCCGTGCAGAGGGATCAGCAGAATACTGATTGCGAATGATGGGATTTTGTGCGCAAAGAAAATTTGAAATACTTAACCACTGCGATAGAACCAGTAATGAAGTCAGATGTTTATTCATAAACTGCCTTTAATTATTTGTATTTCTATGAGGGCCTTTTCAGCAGTCACTGAAAAATGCATGTATTCTCTCACTAAACTTCCTTCACAAGATTGGAAAATACTCTGTTCTTACTTCTTTCCTTCAACAGGCTTCAACAGCCAAAGCATTTGCTCTCCATAAGGTTTTCCCAATTCCCGGTACCCTGCTGCTGTAAAATGCAGATTATCGCCCGGCTGCGGACATCCAGGAGAAGAAATGACATAAGCATCCGGAATGGTTCGAGTCAAGCTGGCAATGATCTTGCTCGTGCTGGCCAGGATGCGTGGATAGTTTTTGGAAACTTTGTTAGATGCGGTTGCCGGATACTTCGAAAAGCTGGACGTATCCACTGATTTGAAAATAAGTTGTGAGAACATGTACAGTCCATCCTTCCATACTTTGAAATCATGCACGCCTGGTTCGATGAAATAGATATGAGGAACATTATTTTTTTCCAGGTAATCATGTGTTCTTTTGCTGAATGAAATAAGGTTATCACTGGCTCCGCAGGAAATCCAAAGTAATTTCAGTTGCTTCCTCGCTTCATCAGGATTGGGAACGAGCTGCTCGGGAGCCTTTGTATTTGGAGCGGAGGAAAAACCGCCGATCCATGCAAATTTGTCGAGATGACCCAGGCCAAAATTCAGGGATTGTCCACCGCCCATGGAAAGACCTGCGAGGGCACGGCTTTCACGGTCTGTCTTTACCGGAAAATTTTTTTCAATATAAGGAATCAGATCGTTGAGGAGGTCTTGTTCAAAATTGGCAAAAGCCTGCACCTTGTCCGGAGCCATGATATTGCCTGTTGCACGATCATCTTTCATCGCTCTCCCATTTGGCATCACAACAATCATGGGTTCAATCTTTTTTTCTGCATAAAGATTATCGAGTATTGTCTGAGGATGCCCTCCTCTAAGCCATTCCCTTTCATCTCCGCCGATGCCATGCAATAAATACAGGACAGGATAGTTTTTCTTTTTTGAAAAACCAGGCGGTGTATAAACCAGGGCACGTCTGATGGTGTCGACTGTTTTTGAAAAATAACTGATGGTGTCTATTTTACCATGAGTGATATTTCCTTTGGCAACATCATAACCTGAAGGCATGGGCAATATTTGAGAATAGGCCTGCAAAGAATAGATCACGATCGCAAAAGAAAGAATGGACTGCTTCATGTGCATTGGTTTTGATTGTGAATTTTTGCCGAATCAATTTGATTGTGGTGGTATGATTTGATATCTGCCACTCAGGTGCATGAGGCTGAATAGATACAGGAGGCCATCATAATAAGGATCAAAGTAACCGTCTTCATAAGGTTCCAGTTTTGCGTTCCATAATGCATGCACAAAGTCAAGACTACTCTTGTCTTTATAAATTAACGAGGTGGAAGCTGCTGTTGCAACCAGGCCCAGGGAATGTCTGAGTTTTTTAAAACCGCCTGCCTGTAAAATCGTATCCGGACGTGAGCCATCAAGATTGAATTGATCTTCAAATTTGTCTATTCCTTTTGAACGAAGAAAATTTTGAAAACGCTTTGCATAATCTTCCTGCCAGGTTTTGTCCTTGCCAAACCAATTGTAGTCCATGGCAATATTCATCGGAACGCGCCATGAGTCGTACCGAAAGGCAACAGGAGCCCATCGGGTAGGATGCGGAGCTCCGCTAAACTCCGAGTAGTCGGGATTCAGCCCGGTTAGCGGATGACAGGCCCGGTGCAAAAAAGCACGCGAAGTATCGGCACAATCGCGATAAAATTGTTCATGTCCATCCCTGGCATACAAGGCCCACACTTCAAAGAATGCAGACAACTGATAAGAAGGATCTGTCCATTTATAACCATCTCCCTCGGGTACAAAACTGATTTGCTTGTGGCCGGTGTTGATCAAATTAAAAATATTTCCGGTTCCATCTTTCTTCCACATCGCATCCAATATCCTTCTGGCTTCTGCATAATAGTTGATGCCAGTGTTATTCCCCCAGCGATTGGAAGCGAATAAAAGATCCGTGATGAAATACAACTCTCCATCGGAGGCTGAGCCTTCCGAATTTTTTTTCATGGTATGGGGATTAATGCTCCAGGCAAAATAGGCTTCTCTTGGACCTTCCTTGTGCTGCAGATATTTTTTTGACCATCGCCAGATGCGGTCGAAAACATCTTTCTTGTTTAATTGAACGGCGATCATCATTCCATACGAAAGACCTTCCGTTCTGGCATCATGATTTTTCAAATCAGATACATAACCCATCGAATCGGCTACCTCGAAATAAACCCGGTTGGGACCTTCAAAAATATCGTGATAGGCCTGGGAAATCTTCTGATCGATATCTTTTTGCTTATATCCTGCCTCCAGGAAAACATTGGGGTAACTACCCGAATAAAATGCGGCTTTGTGATACTTACCTGAATTTTTGTTCTGGCAAAAAACAACTGTACTCAAAAGAAGCAGGACAATGAAGGACCAGCATTTGTGAACAGACTTCATATTTGAATGTTTATCTACAATTATTTAAAAACAAGATGGTCATTGCCCGCTGATATGAGCCACCATTATGGTAGTACAAATCAAACAAACTGATAAAGCAAAACATTTACAGTTACATCGTCCTAAACAGTTTTCACGGGAATCTAATCTGCCGATCCATTAAGCTAGTGTATTTTCAATAAAATTCCGGTAGCTTAGATTGATACGAAAGACCATTGCCAATTTTAGTTAGAAGATGCCCTTGAAGATATTTTCTAGAGCAAAGAGGATTTTAGAAAACAAATGAGAAGGAATGGAAAAGAAATGTTCAAAATGCGGTAGTTTATTTCATTGTCAAAACGACTCAACGGGATGTTGGTGTCAATCCGTGAGCCTGTCTGCCGAATCGCTTCAATATTTAAAATCGAATTTCATTGATTGTCTTTGCCCTTCCTGCCTGGAGGAATACCAACAACAACCAGTAGATGGTATGAACCAGGTAAAAAGCTGAAGCCTTTCGAAAACTGTGCTCAGGCTTCATGATTTTTTAGGGAGTGCCTCGTCTCTCTTTGATGACTGTTCTTTTACTTTAAAACGCACCATCTTCCGAATCAGATCAAAAGGAATTGGATGATCCAGGGGAAATTGAACCGAACCCTTTCCCTGTTTATATCCTGCAAGTGCCCTGGAAAATTTGGCCTGGCAGGAAGGCGTTGCATAAAAGCCGATGTGTTTGGGAAAGCCTGCGAAATAAACCAGGGCTTTGCCCTCTAATTTGTAAGCCGGCATGCGATAGGAAATGCTTTCCACCGCACCGGGAGCAGCTTGCAGAACAGTGGCACGTATTTGTGCGAGCAGCGGTTGAATATTTTGGGGAAAAGCGGCGATGTATTGATCTACGTTTGTGAAAGAAGGGTTCATACAGTTAATTGAAATAATTCCCTGACCTGACAAACTGGTGCTATCAAAAATTTAATTCAGTCAGCAAAATAGTTGAAATAAAGAAAGTGTAGGTACACCACAACCTGATAATTTTTCCTGACGAGATTTATGTCCTGACCAAATCAATTTTAAAACAGTAACTGGAGGCAGAACAATGAGAAAAATAGTCGTCTTAGCAATGATTTCATTCGATGGTGTGATGCAGGCACCGGGAGGACCAGAGGAAGATACGTCAGGCGGATTCGATTACGGAGGTTGGGTTGCGCCTTATATTGACGAAGATTATGGCGAAGTGATACAAAGACTATTGAAACCTGCAGATCTTTTATTGGGCAGAAAGACATTTGAAATCTGGGAGAACTATTGGCCAAAGCATGAAGCTGAATGGCCCGGCATCAATGAGGTCAGAAAATACGTCTTGTCCTCGACCAGAAAAAATGCTGATTGGAAAAACTCAGTTTTTCTCAACAGCCTTTCGGATATCAAACAGCTGAAAGATTCCAATGGTTCTGACATTCAGGTTTGGGGCAGCAGTAAGGTGGTTCAGCTGCTTCTCAAAAATGACCTGGTTGATGAAATTTGGCTCCTCATCCATCCTTTGACACTTGGGAAAGGAAAAAAATTGTTCGACGATGGGGCTACTCCTGCAGCATTTTCATTAGCAGAGAGCAGGGTCACAACAAGTGGCGTTATCATAGCCAATTATAAACGGGCAGGAAAAGTGAAGACAGGGACGGTTGGAGCATAACAGCTTGTCCAGTTAATATTAGCATACCGTGGTTAAAATATTACTTCTGAAAAAAGCATACAGCTTAACGGAAAACTATAACGAGGCAAGTTCTTTATGTTTGTAGCAGGCTCAATTTTATAGGGTCATTTTTTCCCTTATTGTAAAACCATGTTTATAAAAAGTGGATAAGGGTGGATGTGGTGAACTGGGGAAAGGAGTCTTTTTTGGTATCCCTAAGTATGAAATCTCGTGCGACGAATGTAAAACGGGCGAAACGAACGAAACCTTCGTCCCGCATTTCCATTGATCTGAGGCAGGAAAGAAAAAACTTTAAAGCAACCATTGAATTAATCAAGCGGGACTTCAAAGCTGATACTGTAACGACCATTCCAACTGATCTGAGTCCCATGCTGGCTACGCTGACAAAAAAGCCATTCGATGATGAGGACTGGCTCTTTGAGATCAAGTGGGATGGCTATCGTGCACTTGCTTATATACAGGGTAGAGATGTCGATCTTCGCTCGCGCAGCAATTTATCTTTCAATGAGGATTATGCACCCATCGTCAACGCTCTAAGATCCTGGGGAATCAATGCCGTCACTGATGGTGAGATCACGGTCATTAATGAGAAAGGCAAAGCTGATTTCGAAGCCCTTCAAAACTGGCAAAGAACCAAGCTGGGAAATCTGGTGTATTATGTTTTTGATATTCTGTGGCTGGATGGAATTAATTTGATGAAGCTTCCTCTTTACAGGCGAAAAGAAATTTTACAAAAGCTCATTCCCCACAAAGGCCCCATTCTTTTTAGTGACAGCATCGATCAATTCGGAGTTGATTTTTTCCGTGTAGCCAGGGAAAATGAACTCGAAGGAATTGTGGCAAAGAAAAAACAAAGTGTGTATACGCCCGGCAAGCGTTCGAATGACTGGTTGAAGATGCCGACGGAGATCAGGCAGGAATTTGTGATCGGTGGGTGGGCCGAATCGGATAGCGGCCGGCCCTTCCGTTCGCTTTTATTTGGATACTATGAAGACGGAAAGTTAATCAACGCAGGACATGCGGGAGGAGGATATAAAGATGCACAAATGCATCAGATCCTTTCCAGGCTAAAGAAACTGGAAATCAAAAAGAGTCCCTTTGCAAATGAAGTAGAAACCGATACAAAAGCACATTGGATAAAACCCCAACTCGTCGCTGAAATAAAATATGCTTCTATTACCTCTTCCGGAAAAATCCGCAAGCCCGCTATTTTTCTAGGGTTCAGAGAAGACAAATCGCCACAGGACGTCCGCAAAGAAGTGGATATACCCCGGGATGAAGAATCTGTTTTGGTGGCAAAGAAATCAGGAACACAAAAAAAAGCCCAACGCAAAAGTGTAGAAAACAGCAATTGGCCTGAGCTGGAAAACCAATCCATTACAAGCCGCGCCGTCCACTCATTTGACGGGAGGGAGGTAGAGCTGACCAACATAGAAAAACCGCTTTGGGGTGGAATCACCAAGGCACATTTGTTAATGTACTATCATAGTGTATGTGTTTATATCCTCCCGCATCTCGTTGATCGCCCTCTTTCACTTCATATCAAACATCATGGTCCCAATGCCCCCGGAATGTATATCAAGGATATGGAAGGAAGGCAGCCTGAATGGGCAGAAATCTTTTCGGTAAAAAGAAAGCACAGGAAAAAAGGAGCAAGGGATTTGATCGACTATCTGGTTTGTCAAAATGAAGCTGCACTGCAGTATATCGTAAACCTTGGCTGCATTGATATCAACCCCTGGACTTCAAGGGTGCAAAGTCCGGAAGAGCCGGATTATATTGTCATTGATCTCGATCCTTCCGATGAAGACTTTACAAAAGCGATTGAAGCGGCAAAAGCAGCCAGGAAATATTTTGATGCGCACAAGCTGATTGCTTTTCCGAAAACCTCCGGCAAAACCGGCATTCATATTTACCTGCCTTGCAAGGGATTTAGCTTTCCTCAGGCAAGAGCGATTGCCGAGAGGATTTGCAAAGACATTCACCAGATGGTTCCGGATATTACTACTATAGAAGTAAGCATTCATGACCGTGGAAATAAACTGTACCTCGATCCCAATCAAAATGATTATGCCGATACGGTGGCCGCACCTTATTCCATTCGTCCCTATGTTCGTCCCACCGTTTCCACTCCACTGCAATGGAAGGAAATCAATAGTAAACTCAATCCTTCAAATTTTACGATGGAGACCATTTTGAACCGGCTGAAAAAGAAAGGAGATTTGTTTATTGGTGTGCTGGACCAAAACAACCGCGAGCATAATCAGAGAATTCTGACTTCTTTTTTATAAACTTATTTAAATTACTGTAGGTATGCTTTGTTCACAGGAGCATAACTGCATTTACCTCTGAGCCGCAATCGGAAACAATTTTAGAAACGAATATAGACGCTGGGTTAGAATAGAAGGGACCACTTTTCAAAATAACCTTCGTACGTGCCTACAACCGAGATTGCACGTTTACCGAGCCAAGTAGATACGTAATGGAAATAAAAAAAATTCCATTTAATACACTGCGATACCTGACAAAATTGAGTCTACCCCTGGTAAAGGGAGAAGGAAAAAAAGCGGCGACTTTTGCGAAAGGCGACATAACTATTCAAAAAGGCGACATCAGGATAGTTGAAAATCAATCGGTTCCATTTTAGGAATCCTCCGAGTGGTTCGTATATTTATGTGTTGGTGGCAATAAATTTCAGACAGCCTGCTTCCCTTAAGCTGCTTGACAAATGAGAAAACTTCCAAGACTTTTTACCCTGCTTCTTTTTTGTAGTGCGTGTGGCAACAAGATTGAAACAGGCGACACTTTGAAAAAGCAAGATTTTGACCGCTTGTATTCCCTAAAGCTGCTTGACACAAACGAACGACTTTACAAATTCTACTCGGAGTTTAAAAACAGCGTAGCTGGCAATTTTTATTCTGACAGGCGTTTAGCAAGCTATTGGTTAGACGAACGTGACACTTCAAAAAACAAAGTTGAATACGCATTCTACAAGGACATTGTGAAAATTGCCACAGTCTATTATGCAGGTGCAACTTATTGCCCTTACATGCGAATAACAAGAGCCGACAGCAGTTCTTTCAAAGTTTGTGTTGACGGAAAAAGACAAGAGATCACGAAATTTTTCAATGAAGCCATCAGAATATGGAAGGACAGGCGCAAACGATGAAAGCAAATAAACAGAGAGAAAATTTAAAAGCAGGTGCCAAAGTAGCTCTGATTGTATTGCTTCTGAATATTGTCGGACAATTGGCGGCCGTTTACCAAACGAGGTATCAATTGGTAAGTCCGTTAATACCAGAGACCACAATTTGGGAGATCAGCAAGCAGTTCATTTTCCATGCTATTGCTTCCGCATGTGCAAGTGTATTTGGACTTTTACTTTATTTCTTTGACAGGTATTTGTTGGTGATCATTTTAGTCGGCTTGATACTTATAACAGACATATTTATTTATGTATAACATTCTGCCGGTTTTTACTGCCACCAACAGCGGTTTGCCAAAATCCGGGCTGACGAACAAGTGCTAAACTGATTAACTTTATTGAACAATAGAATATAGGCTAAGCTGACGTACAACAAAAGCCCGTACTTCGGCAAGCCGATGGACGTTGGTGGCAATTACAATAAGACTCCCTAATGAAATTGAGACTGCTTCTTCTAGTTCCTTTTGTTTTTACATTATCAAGTTGTTTGGTGGGCGATACAAAATGCTGTGACCACGTTTCGACGGATACAATTTCCAAAGGACTTTATATTGAGCGATACAGAACTTTCTGTGCAGGAGTATTTGGGGATTTAACCGAATGTTACATTACAGATTCTACTACTTTTCGCCAGAACATTGGTTCCTATGATGAACACGAGTTTTTTCGGGTAACGCTTAATGGTGACAAAATAGAAGCCTATAATCTTCTATCTGATTTGACTTCAGATACAATAGACAAGAAGACAATCACAAAAACTGATTTGCTAAAATATCAGCACACTGAGAAAAATCTTCTTTCAACATCACCTGTTTTCGGAAAAAATACTATAAAATGCGACGATGACTTTTATCCTGCATCCTCTTACAAAACTGACGACGGCTACGATATGAAACAGGTGCAATACAAATGTGGTAGCGATTATTTAAATGCGGTATTTTATACCGACCATTCAAAATTTTCTGTTTTTATTGGTGTATACATTCCTGGAAGTTTTGAAAACAACTATAGTGTTCGACAACACGGTAGCAATTTTGATTTCTATAACGTTACCGAACGACGAAAGACAGACACGGTTAAGGTTCAAACATATTTGCTGAGTGATTTAAAAAAAGGAAAACTCATTAATGTTTGTAGCAATGGCGACAAACAAAAATAACTGCCACCAACAACAGTTTTGCAAAAGTTGGGCTGACACAATAATTTTAGACTGTAAATCATTATTCAGCTTTTGGAAAAGGGTTAGGCTGACGTTTTTCAAATGCCCAACCTTCGCAAAGCTGATAGACGTTAGCCGCAACTGACGGCGACATTATTCAAGAGTAAAAAAATGAACATATTTATACTAATAATTGTTGCGCCGCTTCTTTACATTATACTCCGAACAACTTTCGGCATTTTGTTGACTCTATTGCAGTCCGACAATCTGAAACTAAAAATTGCTCTCTTGACTTTTTTAACGCCCATTGTTTATGCTTATCTACTTTCTCTTCTGTTACCATTCTTTTTTGACAACAGTTGGATATGGCTTTGCGTTTTTACAGTCGCTGTTGTGCTTAGGGACATTATCTTCAGCAATCAGAAATTTCTTTTAAGCCTAAGGGTTCATAATGACCATGTCTCTATTAAATACATCAACACGTTTTTACAAACAAAGACCATTAATGTTTCGCTTGACATTACTACTAAGCTTAAATTGTCAGACATGAAATCCATTGCAGACTATCCAGCTTCTCTTAAAATCGGTGACACAGACGACCCGCTGAAATTCATTATTATGACTCGGAAAATCTGGGATTTTGCAGACACTGCATTTAATGCGGCTAACAACAGCTTTACAAAAGTTGGGGCGACGAATTAATTTTAAACTGTAATTCGCTAATCAGCTTTAGTACATAGGCCAAGCAGAGGAACAATAAATGCCCAACCTTCGCAAAGCTGATAAACGTTGTGCGCAACTTGCAAAACCACTCCATCATGAGGTTTTTGTTTCTCTCGATTATACTACTGAGATATTTGTCTGGCTACTGTCAAAGCAACTTTGACTCTCAGATCTTAAATCTAATAAAGGATATTCCCAATGATTTCAGAACCTATCAAGGAGCTGGTAACGAGGTGACCACAGGAACCATGGAATATAAATCCAGTCTGGTTATAGAAGGGACCCAAGAAAATGTCATTTATGTATTTTTTGACAGTGCCGTGAACAAGTCTGGAAGTTATTATTTAGCAACTATTGACTCGACCAGCAAAACCAAACCTAAAAAGTTATTAAAGGTTTGGGTTAATAAAATTGAATCTTTACCAGGAACTAAAATAAAAATGGAAAACTATTCGGTTAATATGGGTACGTTGGGACTTGCTACTGGAACAAGATGTAAGGGCCCGAATTTCAAGATCAATATTTATTATCAAAAGAATCCGCTTACACAATTGTACGTTCTGTACATGGCAATTGGTGCAGACAAATAAGCTGCGCACAACATCGCATTAGCGATATGGCGGGGGCGACGAATAAATTATCAGCAATAGATCGCTAATCATCACCTGTCGGGTCAGACCGAATACGATTGTGTATTTGACTAAAGTTTTTACATTACATCTTTAATTAGCAATGGCTCCAGGCTGACGCATCACAGACGTCCGCCACATCGCCAATGCTTTGACGTTGGACGTAATACCTATGTTGACGATTCAGACTAATAAGGTGAATATATTGGGACGAATACTTGCCCTGCTCTTAATAATATTAGGCCAATCCTTAATTATTAAGAAGGGGATAATTGACGGAGCAGCAAATCACGAAAAAGGTATTGGTATTTTATATTTTTTGGTTCTCTTATTGACTTCTGTTACAATAGCCATTTTTCATTCCTTTTTCCAGGTGCTGAAAGTTGAAGTACACACATCTTCCGGAGAAATAACGTTTACTAAAGCTTTCTCAACACTAACAATCTTCAAAAAAGACATTAGCGGTTACTATACGACAATTTATAAAGGCAGCAGAGCAAAACCTTGGTTTGGCTTACTTGTAAAGACAGTACATCATCAGACTCTGCGTTTAACAGAAGGTAACTTGAAGTCGATTCACGCTTTGAAGGAGTTTTTTGAACAGCAAGGCTTAACATACTTAGGCGAGAAAAGGCCCTTCTTTTTCCAATGACGAAAGTACTACGCCCAACAGCAGTTTGCTGCTATGCTGGCTGACGAATAACCATCAACAATAAAATATTAATCAGCTATAGTCTGGTACGACTCAATTCTATTGAGCAATTAAATAAATTTATACTTTGGTAGTTCTAATCGGCCTTAGTTGCCAGGCTGAAGGATCACAGACGTCCAGCACAGCAGCAAGCCCTGAGCGTTAGCTGCGACTTAAAATGCAATCACTCAAAGATCTAATACCAAAGGACAAAGCAGACACTTCCACTGCAAAAAAACTAATGGGTCATAACTTCGAAGAACTCAAGCCCATAATCCCACAGTTACTGGAATGGATTCAAGATATGAATTGGCCCGTGGCCGGACCTGTATCCCGATATTTGGAATCTATTTCGGAACATTTGACACCGTACATTATCGAAATATTGCGTGGCGATGATTCAACTTGGAAGTATTGGTGTTTAATAGTATTTGGACGTTCAAAGCAAATAGATCCGGTTTTATTTCAAGAAATTCAAAGGCTTAAAGACTATGCTTCCAAAATGGACATCGAAGAAGGTGTATTAGAAGTGGTAAATGAAATCTTACAAAAAATCATAACAAAAGATCTGGTTGACATCATTAAACAGGCAAAAAGTAAGATTACTGAAGATTCAGACATGGCTTGGACTCATTACGACACTGCCAAACAGCTAAGAGATGAATTAGAATCCTACATACGGGATTTACAAAATGGAGACACAAGTTCGCTGGAGAAAGTAAAGCTTCTATTTTTACCTACGGCGACCTTACAGGAGCATTCAATCTATAACGGATGGCCGGACGAATATTTAACATTGGCTGAAAAGTTTGACAATCTCTACTCAATGATAAACCGCAGCTAACGGCAGCTTTGCGAAAGTTCGGCAGACGAACTAAATTTAAACTGTAAATCATTATTTGGCTATTGGGCAAGTGTTAAGCATGGGAGCAATAAATGCCCAACCTTCGCAAAGGTGATAAACGTTATAAGCCATTCAATGAAAAGATTCTTTAAAAGACACTGGTCTGAGACAACAGGTGAACCATTAACTGATTCGTGGGGTACCTCTATTTTTTACTTTCAAACTGACCACGATATGTTTGTGGTTCGGCAAATCCAAGTCTTTGAATGCAAACAAGTTTTAAAATATGATTTAGAATTTCGAGACGATGAATATGGCATGCTGACGGACCAAAATCTTGAATTGGAAGAGTTTAAAGAATTTGAGATTTCTGAAAATGAATTTACATCTACCTGGGACAACCTGAAAAGAAAGGTTATATGAAAGCATTTTTAGAGTTCCACGTAAAAGATAGAGAGTCGTTTGCAGAATTCATTGAGCTCTTGCATGCCGATTTTCAAAGAAATTCTGAACAATGTGAAAATAAAACATTAGGAGAGTTTTTGGAGGCGATGAGTCGTTACGCGGAGGATATCCAAGGATATCACGACAATACAAAGCAACCGGTTAACGCTGACGAAGCAAGTTGGACGCTGTTTGCGGATATTTTTAAAGGTTCAACGATGTACGAGTAGTCTTGTCGCGAGGAACGGTTTATAACATGGTATTGGCAAAAGCGGGCGGCCAGTTACATGTGGAACAAAACATTAAGCTGTGCCCGCCTTCGCCAATACTTCCACGTTAGCTGCAAACTTATGGCACAGACCTTTCACGTTCAAGACTACCAAGACGGAAAGATGATTCGACTTAGCTCCCGTCTCAGTACTAAAATGAAGATTTTACACTTGCTTTATGCCATAAGCTTCCTTCTGGCTGCAATTACATTTGTCTACGTCCTTATAGAAAGGTGGGAAGATAGTGTTATGCTTAACATTTTTGCAATTTTGGCAATTGTAGTATTATGATATGAATACTAAGAGCAAAACTTTCGCAAGCCTATTGGTGTATTCTCCCGCTATCTTAGTCAATAAACCTGTAACCGCATTTGAATGTTTACCTGATTTTTTTAATTGTATAAACAAATGCTTTCTCGATCGAATCTACAGCTTAGATGATACCGGTAGGCACTTAAATATAGACTTTGAAAAGGAAACTTCTTTTATGAAAGACAGGAATCCAAAGGTTAAGTTCTGGAAACTATGATGCTACTAACAATAGTTTGCCGCTATACCGGCTGACGAATAATCAATCAGCATTTGTTCTTTAATCAGCAATATAATATCTTACCAAGCAGACGGATCACGGACTTCCGGTACATCGGTAAGCCCTTTCCGTTATGTGCTAATGATTGGAGCATCAAAAATATTCGAGCTTGACAAAGTATAGCCAAAACATAATCCTAGCATCACACAAACATTCAATTAGACACAGTCAAGAAATTCTGAAAAGTGACAACTGCTGTTGTTTTTATTGCCAGACAGTAATTAAACCTGTTGACATTCAGGAGTGGACAGACGACGAAACAAATAGCACTTTGGCCTCATTGTGGAATTGATGCAGTAATTGGCGACAAATAAGGATACAGTGCGGTTGATAAAGACTTCTTGACACAAATGCATCAATATTGGTTTTAACTATATCGACATGAAACTTATTGAACTGCTATTGGGAATTTTCGGTTGGTTGCAGATTGTCCTAGGTGTGACAATAGGTGCAGGGCTATTTGCACTTCTTATTTACTTAAAATGGAGCAGCAACACAGGGCAAATCGTTGCTATAGTTATCGCTTCTGTTGGATTTATTTTAGGCTGTATTTGGGCGACACAGATTTGGAAGAAGCATGGGACGATAAATTGGTTATCCAGAATTAGAAGAAATTCTTAGCTGAGAAACAGCACATAACATCGGTTTTGCAATATGGTGGCTGAAGAATAAGTGCTGAACACGGAAATACTATTCAACTTTAGTAATAAATTTAGGCTGACGGAACATGGAATGCCACCACATCGCAAAACCGTGAACCGTTAGCAGCAATAATAACCCTCAAGTAATGTGGACGCCATTAAGACTGGAGATTTCCAAGATTTGCCAACAGCTTCATGTTTCAGAGGAACGATTTAAGCCGGTGTCTTTACAAGACTGGCAAAGCATTCAGGAAAAAGTCTTTGAAAAGTTCTGTTACCGAGATCGCATCGGCCGGATTTGGGAAAGTCTAAAAGGTGACGCTTATGCCATTCAGTTCCATTACAATTATCCTTTCGACCAACTTTTGAATTTGGTTGATCATTCAGAAAAGGTTTGGCTTTTCGTAGACGAAACGGTTTCTCAGAGCGAGAAATATTGGTTTTATGAAGGCTACATCAATGATATTGTTTTGCTTTTGGCAGAGGCAACGGAGACCGATGAAGTCTATGTAGCTTCTAAGAAGTATGAGTGGCTGCTTTGCGTCAATAATCACGACTATATTATTGCAGCGGGGAATAAAATGACCAAGAAATTGATGAATTTAGAAAAGAGTACCTAACTGCTGCTAACAAAAGTTTTGCGTCATGTGGGCTGACGTGCAAGGGCTGAACTATAGGTTTTCAATTTAGCTATATATCTTTATCCAAGGCTGACCGTTCTCTATTGTCCACACGAACGCAAAGCCCTTTACGTTGGTAGCTATTTTAAATGACAGACAATTCCAAATATATCAGGACGGGTTTTTATGACGACTTCAAAGGTTATGACACTGTATTAATTTCAGTGGACATAGACGGCCTACTCGAAATTGAAAATGCTTTTCTTCAACTTGCTCAAGGACTTGCTTCATTTGACTTTTCAACACTCAAACATTTAGACAGAATATTTCACGTTGACATAAAAGCATTTAACGACACAACTAATATAGGACTTAAACAAATTGACAAAAGTAAATTTGAGTGGCGACTTACAAGTGTTCTATGGAATCAGTTTAGAGAAATGACAACAGCATTATATGGCGGCGGTAAGGGTGGACACCAATATTTGGACTCTGAAACAAACAATTTCAACGGAGAAGAAAATTATATAGACACAGGCAGTTTGCAAGTAGTGTTGTCTTTAAACGAATATCCATTGAGCTTTTGGAGGGAACATTTTGGAACCTCTAATCGTTAATGACAAACGAAGCAGACTTATTGTGACGAAGAAAAACAGCTACCAACAAAAGTATTTGCAAAAGCAGGGCTGAGGGATGTAAAGTCAATGTATGTGTAAGCATCAGCAGCGATTCCGGCTCGACGTTCAATTTTCAGTTTTGGTTCTTAACTTCAACAATATATCTTTAATTGGGTATTTATGCCGGGCTGGACATTCAATGAATTCCCTGCCTTCGCAAATACTCGAACGTTAGCTGCAATACGACAACAACTACTCCGCTTTGGACCTAACATCGGAAAATATTGCTTACGAGAAAATTCCCTTTGAAAAAGTAAAGGTAGAAATTCAGCGAATATTTCCGAATTCAACGCTTGACAAGTGGGACTTAACTCCAAATGATATTAGTGGACTTGCCGACAGTACAGGAATAAAACTTTCGTAGGAAGAAATTGAATGGTGGAATGCATTTGAGTATGGTGATAAAGAAGTTGGTGTGAAAGAGTTCTTTAGTCTTTTATTTCCAAGCTTTATTTCAAGGAATGGCGAAGTAATAGTCGTGACAGACGAGTGTTTCGCAGACAGATTAGCGTATCAACTTAGCTATAAGGACCTGGAACAATTTTGCGACACTGTTTATCCGACTATTTATCAAATGGAGTTTTTTCAACCTCATGACTTCCTATTTATATTTCCGCAAGACAAATTGCTAATCATTTTGCATCATGAGGGCCTTTTTGCACATTTTAAGACTTCAAACAAATACAAGTGATGTGAATACATGCAGCTAACAAAAGTTTTGCGTCATGTAGGCTGACGAACATCGGCTAATGTTTAGTTTTTCAATTTAGCAGTATATCTTTATCCAAGGCTGACATTCAATAAATGCCCACACGAACGCAAAGCCCTTTCCGTTAGCAGCAATATTCTATGCGCAACTTCATAACTGTTTACTTATTGGCACTCGCATTAAATTCTTTTGGACAATATCCATTTGAAAAATTTCCTGCAATAAAATATAGGGCATATAAAGACTGGAAAGTTTTTAATACAAACAACAAAGAACACAAAACAGAATTTGTTTTCACAATTCCTAAATTCTTCAACAAGAAAGATAGCTTAACATTATTGCTCACATCTTTTGATAATAAGTGGGATAGTTCGTTTATAACTATATTAAAAAATGGTGAAGAATTACAACGATTTTTTGAGCCGATGTTTTTTTATGATACAAATCTTATGGAAGATGTAATGACAGCAGATATTAATGGCGACAAATTGCAAGATGTCAAATTAGTCATTCCGTACATGAGTAATGGCTTAGGATTAAATACCAGAGTTATTTATTTGTTTCAACACAATAATAAAAGTTTCAATAAAATTTCTTTTGATGACAAAATGTTTGGTCAAAATAGACCAGAAAGAGATTTTAATGGTGACGGTAATTATGAAATTATAACAATGACACTGATCAGCTACGGAAGTCATAGTTATTTTGCGTTCAATCTTTTCAATTTCAAAAACAGCGACTTGGTTAGTGTAAACGATAAATACAATTATCCTATTCTTATTCAGTTTTTATATCGTGATAATTTTAAAATAACACACAAAATTTCAAGACAGAAAATGAAGGACTTTGCACAAGCAAAGCCGGAAGATTATGACAAACAATAATACTGCTGCTAACAAAAATATTTGCAATAGCAGGCGACACAATGCAACTTCAGCAACAGTAATTCTATTTGGCTTTAGCTGTCGGCTGACAATTCGTTGTTGAGCATTTGTAGTTAACTTCGCCAACAAAAATAAATCAACTTCTGTATCAGCGTGACCAGCTTCGATGCCCTGCCACCGCAAATACCCGTTCCGTTGTGCGTCATGCTATCAGGCAGTATCCAAACCCCGTTCTTTAAAATTCATATTTGAAAATATTTATCGAATTTTTTATGTTAAGCTGATAGAACCTTCATACAAAATGAGTAAAAAATATTACCCGTTTGCTATGGTTACAGTCTTTCTTGTAGCCTTCCTGGCCAATCAGCAGGGGATGCCAAGCCAAACTGATTTAAGAAAAGCAACGAATTTAGGTGTTAACGTAAAAGCTGTACAATCCGGAAATGAACCCGTGAGTGAAACAAAGGTTGTAATGCTTGGTACTGGTAATCCAAAAATTGATCCAGACCGTTCGGGTCCGGCGACAGCAATTATTGTGAATAATACAGCTTATTTAGTTGATATGGGGCCGGGTGTAGTACGCAGGGCGAAATCAGCAGAACTAACTAAAGGCATTGGAGCACTTGATCCAATCAAATTGCGTGTTGTATTTGTGACGCACCTGCATTCAGATCATACGGTTGGTTATGCTGACTTAATCTTTACACCATGGACAATGGGTCGCAGATTTCCGTTAGAAGTTTACGGTCCAAATGGGATGAAGTTGATGACAGAACATTTGCTCAAAGCTTATAGTGTAGACATTGAGACCAGGACCAATCCGGAAGGAAACCAGCGTGATTTTCCGGATGGATACAAAGTGAATGCACATGAAATCACAGCCGGGGTCATTTATAAGGATAGCAACGTTACTGTAACAGCCTTCAAAACAAAGCATGCTATGGAAAGCTATGGCTATCGCTTCGATACGAAAGATCGTAGTATAGTAATATCCGGTGATACAAACCCAACTGATGCTACAATCGAAGCCTGTAACGGATGTGACATTCTGATTCATGAAGCACAGACACAGGCATGGCTTTACACCCGCCCTTTCACTTTTCAGCAATTTGCAGCTAAATACCATACAACTACTTTGCAGCTATCAGAATTAGCGACTCGTGCCATGCCAGGACTGTTGATTCTATACCATTATAGTGGTTTATCAGATGAAGAGATTTTCAATGATATGCTCACTCATTACAAAGGTCACTTTGTTATTGGACGTGATCTTGATGTCTATTAGGACCGCAAAAAAAATTGTTACGACTAACTTGTTTTATCAGCAAAGGGATCATTTGCAATGCAAAGCCGTCCTTGCAAAAGGGCTCATTTCCAATGGACCGGACAGATCCCAAATTCACAAGCAGATATAATCTTACAGAAATGAAGCACGAACGCACAACATTGCATTGCCAAAATGCCGAGGACAGAATATGATCTCAACTTTTGGAATTCTATTTAACTTCAGTAATGCGGCTGAGCTGAAGGAATTCTATTCCGGCACTTCGGCAATGCGTGAACGTTGTGTGCTATTTTATTCGGCCTCTTTCTATAATGGAGATTTTTTAATAATACCTAAATTAAGATACATGACTTCAGGAAATACCAATATTAAAGATGCCATAGGAAATACCCCAATGATAGAATTAAAAAACATAGTGCCTGCTAATAGTTCCCGAATTATTGCAAAATTGGAAAGTGCCAATCCAACAGGAAGCATGAAGGACAGAATGGCTAAAGCAGTAATTGAAGGAGCAGAAAGAAAAGGATTTATAAAAAAGGGAAGCACTGTTGTGGAATATACCGCCGGAACAACAGGCATATCACTTGCCTTTGTATGTGCACCCTTAGGTTATAATTTCCATGCAGTTTTTTCAGATGCTTTCAGCAATGAAAAGAGGATTACAATGAGGGCATTTGGAGCTACCGTTACTGACGTAGTAAGTGATAATAAAAAAATCACTGAAAGTCTCATTAAAGAAATGATTGAAACATCAAGAAAGTTTAGTGAACAAGAAAATCACTGGTGGGCAGACCAATTAAACAATCATGATGCAGAACAGGGTTATTATCCGCTTGGTGATGAAATATGGGAACAATCTAAAGGAAGTGTAGATGCTTTTGTTCACACAGTAAGCACGGCACATTCCATTCATGGTGTAACTAAATCGCTTTTAAAGCATAACAATAAAATAGAAACATTTGCAGTAGAACCAGATGAGTCAGCAGTACTGTCCGGTCGTCCTTCTGCCTCACACAAAATTGAAGGAATTGGCATTGGTTTTATTCCACCTCTATGGCAACCGGAAATAGTAAACGAGATTTTAACTGTTTCCACCGAAGATGCTATGTTTATGGCTAGGAGGCTTGCCAAAGAAGAAGGAATTTTTGCAGGAACTTCTACTGGAGCCAATATTTGTGCATCACTGAGAATAGCGGAAAGACTGGGTTCTGGAAAAACTGTAGCAACAATAATTGTTGATTCCGGGCTGAGATATATCAGTACGCCTTTGTATCAATCCCTATAAACAAAGACTCAATAAATAAAAACAGCACACAACATGAATGCTTGCCAAAATGCCGGCAACATAATCTATTCCAGCTTTTGTAATTCTATTTAACTTTAGTACTGCGGCCGAGCCACAGGAATTTTATCTCCGGCCCTTCGGCAATGCGTTGGACATTGTGCGAAAATTCGAAACATCGCTATTGTTTTTCCGACTAAATCATTTGCATCATGAAGAAATATTTAAGAACATTTCTATTAATCGGTTTGTGTCTCTCATTTTCCTATTCATTCAGTCAACAAAATACTGATACTACAAAAGCCAACAAAGAGGTACTTGCCACTTTGAATGACTATATTTCTGCCCTCAAGGAGCTTGATCTATCCAAAACCATAAGCTATTTCTCGAATGCCAAAGACTTTTTGGTATATGAAAATGGTAAAGCATGGAACTACCAAGAGTTTACGGCTGGCTTAAAAACTTCTTTCCCGCAAATAAAAAAGGCGCATGTCAGTTATGACAGCGTTTACGTTCGCAACATAGCTGAAAATGCAGTGCTGACTACAGGACCGTTTCATCAACGTCTAACAGATGCCAACAACAGAGAGCTTGATTTTGATGGTACGGCATCGTTTATTTGGTTGAAAAGAGAAGGTCAGTGGAAACTAACTTATGCAACGGTAGTTTCTCGGCTCGTATCAAATTAAAGAACCAAAAGCTTAACAAAGCTATTCGCACAACAGCGCATTGGCGCATATGCGGGGCGACGAATAAACCATCGGCTAAGTGCAAGCATCGACTGTGGTTCAGGCAGACCGAATGCGGATGAAAAATAGAAATAAACATCAAGGTCATTAATTTTAATTAGCATTGGTTCGGGGCTAGACGAACAATGAAGCCCGCCACATCGCCAATGCCTTAACGTTAGCGGTAATTTTTAGATAGCCTAACGAATCAATCAATCAAATTCATTCTTAACTCTTTCATTTTTAAAATGCTATCACCAAAAACCAAAAGGAGTATCTTAAGGATCATTCCTTTTGGTGTAATATGGTTAATATTCAGTATAGTTTTTGCCCAGCTTCAAAAGGGACTTCTTGGCCATCTCACATATTACCCCGCAACTGGAAACCCTTATAATTTCAGCAGGAACATCTTAATAATCCCCATTTCTGGTCTTATTACGGGATTGTTAATCGGAACAATGGAAGTACTATATTTCAATGCGTTATTTATACAAAAAAGCTTTATCAAAAAAATCATTTATAAGTCAATAATTTACCTGGTTATAAATATTTTGTTTCTTCTTATTACTTCACTTATTATTAATTCGTTAACTACTGGTTTCGATAAAAGGGCTTGGGAAAACATTTGGACATCTTTCTCTACTTATTCCTTTTGGAGTATTGAAATTTATATCGCTGCAGTAATTGTTATCTCACAATTTTATACTGAAATAAGTGAAAGCATTGGGCAAGGAGTTCTTGCTAATTTCTTTACAGGAAAATATCACACGCCCATAGAAGAGGAAAGAATTTATATGTTTTTAGACATGAAATCTTCCACCACTGTAGCTGAAAATTTAGGTCATGTTAAATACTTCGAAATACTTAGAGAGTATTACTTCGATTTGTCAGACCCGATTGTAAAATATTCAGGAGAAATATATCAATATGTAGGTGATGAGATTATTGTGTCATGGAAGCTCAAGAGCGTAGCGGAAAACAATAATTGTATTCAATGTTTTTTTGCAATGAAAGAAGCCATAAGAAGGCAAGCCAGAAAATACAATGAAAGATTTGGCTTATTGCCTGAATTCAAAGCAGGGTTTCATCTTGGAAAAGTGACTACAGGAGAAATCGGGGTCATTAAAAAAGATATAATTTTCACAGGTGACGTGCTCAATACGACTGCCCGGATACAAGGGCTTTGCAATACCTATAAAGTTGACCTACTAATTTCGGGTGATCTCATAAAAAGACTTAACCTTCATTCTCAATTTCAAATTAAAAATTTAGGGGAAGTTGAGTTGAGGGGCAGAGATGAAAAGATAGAATTATTTACAATTCTCTAATTACAAAAAACTATTATTGAAAACCAAAAACATAGAAGAATAAAAGTTATTGAAGTCATAGGCAAATCGGAAAAATTAAAACTACCGCTAACATAGGAGCGGTTTTCTGCTATGCTGGCTGATGGAATAAACATCAGCAGCAAATCGCTATTGATCTGCATATTCAGTAGACGGAACGTAGGTGAACAAATGAATAAAACTTGTACTTTAGTTTTCTAATCGGCTATCGTTTCAGGCTGACGCAACATTTTGAATTTTTTATTGTCTTTTTGCTATGAGAAATATTTTACTGACACTATTGGTAATTTCCTTCATTCCATCATTTGGACAGGAAAAGCAAAAGTTTCAATTGAGTTTTCAATTGCAACCAGAGCTGACCTTACATCAAAACCAATATTCGTATCGGTGGCGGGATAAGTACCCAAAAGCTACTTTCAATGTCGGCATCGCATCTGAATTGCAGTACAATGTTACTAATCGCTGGTTTCTGAACTTAGGTTTAGGGTACCTTTCACGAAGAATAAACACGACTGTTTTTCTTGACCAAGGAAAGCTGCCACCGCCGCACTACAGCGAGACAAAGGAGCTCAATACCATAAAATACCTTTCATACAGAATGCTTCAATTTCCGATAAACCTCAATTACAGTTTTGCAGAAAACAAAAAAGTCAAAGCGTTTGTTGTTGTTGGCATTTCTGCCAATTACCTTTTGAACGCGTATTACAAGGTCGGAAGCGCTCAATATGACGGTACTTATACAAAGGGTTACTGGCAGGGGGTGGCAGTTAATGGCGGCATTGGTGCAGATTTTCATTTAACTAAAAACATTTTGCTGACCAATACCATTAGCTATTCATTT